>NZ_NPIZ01000108.1:0-43702 GCF_002251185.1 Prevotella sp. P5-126 | reverse complement strand
TTTGAACTCGACTTTCGTAAATAACACAATAGTAACCATATAGTTAAGAAAAAACGCTAAAATCTTGCGGGATATCACTTTTAGTACTTGAAATTTTGGTTTTAAAATCAAAATCTAAAAACAACCCCTTCGATGCTTTGGAGTTTTAAATTCTGAATTTGAAAGCTATAATTTTAAAACGCAAATTCCTTCTACATTTGTTGTGTATCTCAAAAATTCTGTTTACCTTTGTAAACCGAATCCAAAATACTAATTTTGCACTAAAATCATACCTTATGGAGATGAAAGATCGCATCAGGCTCGTCATGGAAGAGCAGCATATGAGTCAACAAGTGTTCGCCGACTTCGTTGGATTGTCGGCTGCAACATTGAGCAGTATATTCAATGGACGTACCCGTCCTACCCTTAACATTGTCGAGGCCATCAAAAAGAAGATACCTGTTATAAACACCGACTGGTTGTTGATGGGTATCGGAGACATGCATATAGGTGCCTCTTCAGAACCTGTCGATAGCTCTTTATCAGCCACTTCCACCCCATCGGAGCCAACATTAGATTTTGATTCTGCAGTTCAAGATCGTGCAGAACCGGCTTATCAACATAGTTATTCACATGGTGTAAAAAGTACACGATTGGAATTTTCTGCATGTGATATGAAAAACATTGACAGACAACCGCGCAAGGTTACAGAGATTCGCGTTTATTATGATGATCAGACCTACGAGACCTTTGTACCTGCGAAATCGAAATGATGAGTGATTATTTATCAGTTTAAGTCCATAGAATATGTTATTCAAGTAGTGGCTTAAGAGATTTTATACGAATCATAACAGTCCCCAACCGATTGCTGCTAAGGTGTCGATTGGGGATTGGATTTTATCCCTCGTATTCTTGCGATGGCATATTTTTCTTGTATTCACGCTCTCTCCACGCTCTCTCCACGCTCTCTTCACGCGTGAATGATGCTCTCCTTCTTATGATTCTAACATAGGCCATTATTGATGTGGCATGAGGTACTTCGGCTTATTGTTTCCGATTATTGTGAATGTTGTTAGTCTATGTGTTGATAACAACCCTCAAAACATGTTAACTTTGGTTAATATTATGGTTGTAGCTTTATGGTATTTTCGTATGTCTTGTGATATTGTAGTATCTTTGTAGAATAACAAAATATAATAGATTCATGACCATAACTATAATTGTATTGATTATAACTATAGCCATGTTTATCTGGGGAAGGGTGCGTGGCGATATTGTTGCCTTATCTTCTCTCATGGTTCTTACTGCAACAGGTGTTCTAACAACAAGTGAAGCACTAAGTGGTTTTTCATCGCCAATTCTTATCATGATGGTGGGACTTTTTGTTGTTGGTGGAGCAATATTTCAAACCGGATTAGCTCAATCGGCAGGTAATAGCATTTCGAAAATGGCTAAAGGTAATGAGACCAGAGCTTTGATATATGTGGTATTGGCCACTTCTATTATTGGTGCTTTTGTGAGCAATACAGGAACGGTTGCTATTATGATGCCCATCATTATGAGTATGGCTGCAAGTTCCGGCATACGTTCGTCGCGTCTGTTAATGCCAGTTGCCTTTGCTGGTAGTCTTGGTGGTATGCTGACATTGATAGGTACTCCTCCTAACCTTGTTATTAGTGAAACACTTGAAGAGAATGGTTATGCTCCGTTGAAGTTCTTTTCTTTTTTCCCAGTTGGTGTTATTGTGATTGCTATCGGTCTGGCTGTATTGTTGCCAATGAGTTTGTTGCTCATTAAGAAGAAAGGCAAACATCAAAACGGTGGCAAAGGCAAGAGCGTTGATGATTTGGCAGTTCAGTATCAGCTTCATGAAAATATCTATAAGTATAGTGTAGGCAACAACAAAGGAGGATTGGCTGGCATGCGAGTGCAAGATTTGGACTTGCAGAATAAGTATGGATTGACGATACTTGAAATACGCAATGAAACGAAGAACGCGTTGGGCAAGGAAATCCGTCAGAATATGGCTTGGGCGGACACTATGATAGTGCAGGGTGACATCTTATATTTCTATGGCGACAAACAGGCAATGGAGACATTTGCCCGTGAGCGTCATCTTGTCAGCATGTCAACCGACCGACTTGATTTCTATGATATAGGCATTTCTGAGATTGTAGTACTTCCCACCTCGCGCCTTATCGGAACCCGTATCAGGGATTCCCGTCTGCGTGAGGATTACTCGGTCAATATTCTCAGTATTCACAGAGATAAGAAGTATATTAAGGAAGAACTCAGTGAACATCGCTTGCAAAACGGTGACATCCTGTTGGTGCAGGGTCAGTGGGAAAAAATCATGCAGATGAACCACGAAAATGAAAACTGGGTAGTATTAGGTCGTCCTGACAAGTTGATGGAGAGGGTTTCCCTTGATTACAAGGCACCAGTAGCTGCAGCTATCATGCTTTTGATGATCGTGATGATGGTGTTCGATTTCATTCCCATAGCGCCTGTGGTTGCGGTTGTGTCAGCAGCCTTGCTGATGGTTTTTGCAGGTTGTTTCCGAAGTGTGGATGCTGCGTATAAGACCATCAATTGGGAGAGCGTTATGTTGATTGCAAGTATGATGCCTATGTCAATTGCTTTGGAAAAGACGGGTGTGTCACAGATAGTGTCTGAAAATCTAGTAAGGAGTCTGGGAGCGTTAGGTCCTTATGCCTTATTGGCAGGTATGTATTTCACCACTTCATTGATGACTATGTTTATTAGCAATACAGCAACGGCGGTATTGATGGCTCCTATTGCCCTTACTGCAGCCCAACAAATCGGAGTGAGTCCATACTCATTCATGTTTGCCGTAACATTGGGAGCCAGTATGTGTTTTGCATCGCCATTTTCAACCCCTCCCAATGCTTTGGTGATGAAAGCCGGTCGATATACTTTTATGGATTATATTATCGTGGGATTGCCTTTGCAGATTATCATAGGCATTGTCATGACGATAATTCTTCCATTGCTTTTCCCATTTTGAGTTGATAGGTAAAAACAGTCCGCAGAAACGTTCCATTTCATGGCACCTTTTCTCGCCATGGCATAGTTCAAGTGAACTTAACTCTGCTCATTTGGCTTAACTTTCATATCATACTATTGCTTCCCTGTGTGTTCGGGTCATCATCGGGATATGTTCGGGTTTTGTTGTTTCATGATGTGATATTTTCTCGCTCTCAACATTCCCACATCGTGGTATTCTCCTGTTCTGTTCCTTGTTTCTCCCATCTTTGTCACATCATTGTCCGCTAAATATTGGGATTTAGTGCGGAGTCACTTGTGACTTACTTAGGAGTTGACTACGACTGTGTGCGGACGGAATGTTTTGTGCGATGAGTGATTCTCTCTTGAACCACGTTGCAAAGATACAACATCCCCAAAAAACAATCATACGTTTCTTGCGATTTGAGGACATTTTTATCAAAATGTTTACTACCCATAAATGAACTTGCTTCACAAGGCGGAAACCAGTTTATATGGCCTTGACGCCAAGGAGAGGGAAATCCTGCCACTTCATCACCCGATTGACAGATCGTTTTCGATAGAGAAAGAATCTCAATCACAGTTATCTCAATTATAAAATAGTCACATGAAAAACGAAACCCCTTCTTTATATACTTATAACTATTTAATAATCAATAATATATATATAAGAAAGTAAAGTTAGGGGGTATGTTTTTTTTAATTGAGAGAACTGAGATTGAGATTACGGCACAACAAGTAACAAGTAATTTAAATGATTAAAAAATTAATTATCAATGACTTACGATATTTTTAGTACTACCGCTCCAACGATGCCAAACACTGGTAGGGGCACTCATTTTATCAAATTTATCCTCTCCCAGGCGTCTCGTGAGATGCGAGAACCGCTTGTTCCGATGGTAATACCGGCCTTGGCAACTCACTTACATGAAGTCTCATTGATGTATTCGGACAACAAATATTATGATATCTGCGGACAAATGGGGCATTTGATAGGTCCTTCAGGTTTTGTAAAGGCCCTACAGAGACATCTTCTGGAGTCTATAATGCGCGCAAAAAAGAAGACCCTTCCTGCATATATGATAGAAGGGTCTTCTTAGTATGGCGTAAATGCTTGTAGCCATGTGCTTGTCAATTCTTGATTCATGATGGCAAATTTGCATCTGAACTCATCTACGCAATAGTCTTTTTTGAGCCAGCTCTCTACCTCATCATTGGTGATTACCGAGCCGTTGCTCATCTCGCTGCCAGCTGCGGGGATAGTCAGGATACAGCCGATAGGAAGATATTGTGTTGCGTGATCCTTGTGCTCGTATAGTGTCCATACATCACCTTGGTAGAATCGTCCAGATGATATGGCTTTGCAGGAGTCAATGACAGATCCCCCGCCTACGGCAAGGAGAAAATCTACATTTTCCTCCTTACAGAGTTCTATGCCCTTTCTTACGAGTGAAAGACGTGGGTTGGGTTTTACGCCTCCCAGTTTTACGTATGCTATTCCTGCTTCTGTGAGGATCTGTTCTACTTTCGCCAAGAGGCCAGAGCGTATGGCGCTTTGTCCGCCATAATGTATTAAAACCTTTGAACCTCCGTGTTTTTTTACGAGTTCTGCCACTTGGCTTTCTGTATTGCGACCAAACGCAACTTGTGTTGGAGCATAATAGTTGAAATTCTTCATATAGCTTGTTTTTTATAGTTTTTCGTATGCAAAATTACGCATTCCTGATGATTTTTCATCAGGAATGCGTAACTAATGGTATGTTCGTGTGAGGACTTCTTTAGTTGGATGCGCTGGTATTTACCACGGGTTGGGCAGCATCATCGCTACAGAGTACGACAAGCAGATTGCTCACCATCGCTGCTTTTTTGTCGTCGTCAAGTGTCATTACTCCCTCGTTGTTTAGTTTGTCGAGTGCCATTTTAACCATTGATACGGCCCCTTCTACAATCTTTTCGCGTGCAGCAATAATGGCTGTAGCTTGTTGGCGACGCAGCATCACGGCAGCAATTTCCGGTGCATAAGCCAGATAGTTGATTCGTGCTTCAATTACTTCTATGCCAGCCATCGCCAGTCGTTCGTCGATATGTGCTTCCAGTTGTTTGTTGATTTCATCGCTTCCGTCGCGTAGTGTCAGCTCTTGGGTGTTGTTGTTTTCGTTGTCATAAGCATATTGTCCAGCCACTTGTCGTAGGGCGGCATCTGCTTGAATGCTTACGAAGAGTTCGAAGGCGTTCATGATTCCTGCTGCGGTAGCGATTCCTTGTGTTTGTTGGCTTGCCATGGTCTGTGAGTCAATTTCAAACATGGCTTTATAGGTATCTTTCAGCTTCCATACCAGTACCATTCCAATCATTACAGGATTTCCCGTTTTATCGTTTACCTTAATGGGTTTCCCGTCAAGGTTACGTGCTCGGAGTGATAGTTTCTTTTGGTTTATGAAGGGGTGTATCCAATAGAAACCGGCCTTGGTGAAGGTTCCTTTGTATTTGCCGAAAAACATCAGGACACGAGCTTCTCCCGGTTCTACGAGGATGAATCCTCCTGCCATGATAAGCGAGAGTAGTATAAGAAGTCCTCCGGCAATACCGCTGGTGATGGAGCAGGCGAGTTCCCATTCTTCCATGCTGATGGCTGTAATGACTAATGCAATACCTCCGAAGAAGCATAACAGATTGAGCACGAGCATTATGATACCGTTGAGACACATGCCTGAGTAGTTGAATTCTTTAGTTTCCATATGATTAATTGTTTTTTAATAATAATATTTAATTGTGATCATTTCTATGGCGTTAACCTATGGAGATTCGTCGGTCGGTTTACCAAGATTGATGCAAAGGTATATATTTTTTTTCAGATTCGTTTACATCAAACGGAATTTCTGATATTCAGATTCGATTATTCTTCGATATGCGATAGGGAATGGATGAAGTTTCCCAAAAGATTGAATGGTGACTCTTGTGGGAAAACATACATGTATCTGAAGGAGTGTCTCACGTGCCAGATAAGAGAACTGGAATTGTTGGTGCCGACAAAGACATGGTCTCCTTGTGTGAAGTACCATTCATCGAGTTCGTTGCCTGAAATCTTCATGAATTCGCGTATCAGTTGCTGTGCTTCTTTGGGTGAAGATGCCTCTGCAAATGGGATATTGCCGGCATCGAAGTCGAAGAGACTGACCAATACGGAAGCTGTCAGACTGGCAACATGTTCCATGTAGAGTTGTGTTATCCATGAACGGATGTGTTCATAGTCGATGTTGTCGCGTGTGGTTCGTAGATAGATGGCCAGTTCTACGAAGCGCCGTAGATGTATGCCTTGTGTGAGTAGGTTGCGCGAGATTCCTACCAACCGTAGCATGAAAGCCTTAGTAGCTTGCAGGCTTTCTATCGATATTTCCTTTTCAGCTTGTTGGAGCAGTCGGCGCAGTTTTCTGTTGAGTAGGGGATTGGACAACCGTTGTTCTTCGGTTTCTTGTTTGTCGATATCGGCTTCTGCTTGCTCTGAAACGGCATGAATAGTTGCTTGTTGCCAGTTGGCCAATAGACTTGCGTCAAGACGTAGGAAGAAGTCATCGGCAGACTGTCGTATTCCGTCAAATACCCATGGTGTAATATCATGGATTTGTGCAAAGACGAGTGCGCGTTCCCATTTCCATGCCGACATGGGTTCAAGCGTCAGATGCTCGTTGAAAGCCCCTTCGCGTAGCAGACGGATACAATTGCGCTGGATGATGTTCATAATCAGGATACGTGTTTAGGATAACGCAACAAGATGGCGAGTAGGGCAGTAAAGCCGATTGCCATTGGATAATAGAGATAAGGCAGAATGCTGATGGGGTTGAGTGCAGCCAGTCCTGCAGCCATTAGCATTTGTGCTCCATAGGGTATAAGTCCCTGCATCATGCATGAGAAGGTGTCGAGTATGGATGCGCATTTCCGGTTATCTACTCCGAAACGGTCGCCTATTTGCTTGGCAATACCTCCTACGGTAATGATTGCCACGGTATTATTGGCTGTACAGAGGTCAACGAGCGATACCAGAGCGGCGATAGCGAGTTCTGCTCCCCGTTTGGTGTGGATATGACGCGTCATGCGCTGGATAAGGAAGTCTATTCCTCCCTGGTGTTTGATGATTTCCAGCAGGCCTCCTGCCATCATGGTGATAATGATGAGTTCACCCATTCCCATGATACCTTGCCCCATGGATCCCATCCATCCGTAGAAGTCAAACGATCCGTCGATAAGGCCTATGGCTCCTGTGAGTGCGATGCCCAGCGTGAGTACTGCCATGACGTTCATTCCGCAAACTGCTGTCAGCAGAACGACGAGGTATGGTATAACCTTTAGTAGCGATACTGGTCCTACCTTTTGTGGTGCCTGAGTATGGAGTCCCATGACCACATATATGGCGAGGATAGCGATGGCTGCAGGAATGACGATATAGGAGTTGACTCGGAATTTGTCTGAGAGTCTGCAACCTTGGGTTGAGGTAGCAACAATTGTCGTGTCGGATATGAATGAGAGGTTGTCGCCGAAGAACGAACCGCCAACTACGACTGCCACCATGAGTGGTAGTGCTGTACCGGTCTGACAGGCAACGCCTGCTGCAATAGGGGTCAGGGCGACGATTGTGCCTACGCTTGTTCCCACAGAGAGCGAAATGAAGCAAGCCGCCAGAAACAGTCCTGCCAGCAGCATGTTGGCGGGCAGTAGTGTAAGTGCTAAATTGACGGTAGCGTCGATAGATCCCATGGCCTTTGCGCTATTGGCAAAGGCTCCTGCCAAGATAAAAATCCATATCATCAGCATCATCTGTCCTGTTCCTGCTCCTCGGCTGTAGATGTCTATGCGTTTGCGTAGTGGGATTCCTCCTGCCATAATGACCGCATAGATAGAGGCCACCATGAAAGCCACGGTGATGGGCACTTTGTAAAAGTCACGAGCAATGATACTCGTGACTAGATATAGGACGATGAACACCAATAGTGGTGATAGTGCGATGATGCCTTTTTTCACGATTGTGTTACACCTTTTTTGTGATTATATTTTTATTATAACGTAACTCCATTTTTGAAGATGGATATTTCGCGATAGCCATGTTCTTCGTTTCGTGCCTGTTGTCCGCTTGCCACAGCCAGTACTTTGTCGATGAATTCAGGCAGCAGTTCTTGCATGGTGCGTCCTTCTATGAGTTGTCCGGCAGAGAAATCTACCCAATGTGGTTTGTTTTTTGCCAAAGTGGGGTTGGTGGCAATCTTCATGGTGGGTACGAAAGTGCCGAATGGTGTTCCGCGTCCGGTAGTGAAGAGTACGATATGGCAACCGCTGGCAGCCAGAGCGGTAGATGCAACGAGGTCGTTTCCTGGTGCAGAAAGCAGGTTGAGTCCGTCGTGTTGCAGTCGGTCTCCGTATTCCATGACGCCGCTCACAGGTGCTTTTCCGCATTTTTGTGTGCATCCTAATGCTTTGTCTTCGAGGGTGGAAATGCCTCCTGCTTTGTTTCCTGGGCTTGGGTTTTCTCCTACGGGTTCTCCGTGTGCGAGGAAATACTCTTTGAAGTTGTTGACCATAGAAACGGTTTGCTGGAAGAGTTCTGGAGTTTTGCAGCGGTTCATGAGAATGGTTTCTGCTCCAAACATTTCAGGAACTTCTGTCAGAACGCTTGTTCCGCCTTGTGCTACGAGCCAGTCGCTGAATTCTCCCACGAGTGGGTTGGCTGTGATTCCGCTGAATCCGTCGCTACCACCGCATTTCAGTCCGATGCGGAGCTTGCTGACGGGTACGTCAACGCGCTTGTCTTGACGTGCGTTTTGATAGAGTTGGCGTAGTTCCTGCATGGCGGCTTCTACTTCGTCTCCTTCAACACGTTGTGTGACAAGCAGTTTGATGCGGTCTTTGTCGTAGTCTCCCAACATAGCCATGAAGTCTTCGGGTTGATTGTTCTCACATCCGAGACTGAGTACGAGTACACCACCTGCATTGGGGTGTAGGCAGATGTCGCGTAGCACTTTTCGAGTATTCTCGTGATCGTCTGAGAGTTGTGAGCATCCGAAATTGTGGTGCCAAGTCCAAATGGCGTCAATACCTTCGCAGTGGGTTTCTGCTTGCAGTCTGTGTGCCAGTTGTTCTGCAATTCCGTTGACGCATCCCACGGTCGGAACGATCCATATTTCGTTTCGTACGCCTACGTCGCCGTTTTTGCGTAGATAACCTTTGAAGGTGCGGTGTTCGTCGGCAATATTGAGTGTTGCATCAACGGGTTGATAGGTGTATTCAAGTGTTCCGCTGAGGTTTGTTTTCAGATTGTTTTCGTTTACCCAGTCGCCTGCTTTTAGGTCAGTCTTTGCATGTCCGATAGGGTAGCCGTATTTGATGATGTCTTCGCCTTGTTTCACATCCTTGATGAGCACTTTGTGTCCGGCAGGAGTGTCTTGATTGACGAAAATCTGTTGGTCGTCGATTTCGATGATGTCGCCTTTCTGTTTGGCTTCGAGACATACTACAACCGAGTCGGCTGGATTGATTTTGAGATAAGTCTTGAGTGGTTTCATTTTGTATAGTAGTTTAGTTTGTTTTCTGAAGCTGTTTATCCGATGTTGTTACGTCGGTAGAAGTCGATATTCTCCTTGGTGAGGAGTTCGATGGGCATATAATTGATGGGTTCCACCTTTTTTTTCAGCACGATGGCTCGGAAAAGTGCATCGACACAGGTGTATCCTTGCATGAATCCATGCTGTGCGATAAGAAATGAGATGCTTCCCTGGCGTACGCATTCAGCATTCTTGGGCACCATGTCGTATCCCATAATCTGCACGTTTCTTCTGTTGGAGCGTAGTAGAAATTCTCCTACCAGATGTGCCTTCGAATTAAAGGTGATGCAATGGTGTATGAGTGGATGCGAGGTGAAGAATTCTTCGAGAATATCATCGTATTGTTCGCGTTCGGTGTCGAGTGACAGGTTAACTTCTGTAATCGTTACATCAGGGAAATGGTCGTGCATGTAGTGTCGGAATCCCGTTTCTCGGTTTTCTTGTTGTTTTGATGCCACGTTGCCGTTGCGCATTTGTTTCATCAGCATGATTTCTGTCTCGTGAGGAGCGAGCATCATGAGCATGCGTGCTGCAAAATATCCGCTGGAGAATGAGTCTTGTCCGAAGAATGTCAGCGGTTTGAGGTCCGGCATGTATGAGTCGAGTAGTACGAATGGAATCTGCCATTGGTGAATCAAGTCG
This sequence comes from Prevotella sp. P5-126, assembly GCF_002251185.1. Classification (NCBI taxonomy): domain Bacteria; kingdom Pseudomonadati; phylum Bacteroidota; class Bacteroidia; order Bacteroidales; family Prevotellaceae; genus Prevotella; species Prevotella sp. P5-126. The sequence continues at coordinate 33,464 of NZ_NPIZ01000108.1, read as the reverse complement.
CAGTATTTGCGCATGACGTCGATTTTTGTCGGCACCATGATGATGCCGTCTGGTTCTTCCTTGAGACATTCGTCCATAACCTTTTCAAAAGTGTCTGTCGCAAACCTATTGTAATAGAGCAGTTTGACCGAGACTCTGAAGTCACGGAAGCGTTCGCATGCTGCCAGGGTGCCTTCTTCCACTTCGTCCCAATATGCTTCCGATTCGTGTTTGGGAAGGATGCAAAAGAATTGGTACGACTTGTTGTACGCCAGTGCAGAGGCATACATATTGGGCTTGTAGTCCATTTCTGCTAAAGCCTTTTCTACTTTCTCGAGTGCGCTTTTCGACACGTTGGGACGCTTATGGAGCACCCTATCGACCGTGCCGACGCTGACGCCAGCACGTTCGGCAATATCCTTGATCCTTATTTTGCCTGTATCCATAGTTGTTGCAAAGGTAATGTAATTCGCTCAAAATACAAAAAGAAAACTCGTTTTTCTTTGTCTGTTTCTTAAGATGTAGTCTGTCCTTGGTATCAGAAAATGGCATAATAGTATCATGTTTGGTTGTGGAGGAGGGATTGAGTGGTTATATATTACCGATTTTTAGCCTTTGCTCTCGGCTTCTGGATGCCTTGACCTTTGGTCGAGCCATTTTCGCCTCGGCATAGTCTTAAAGTAAACTTAAGCCTTTGCTCTCGGCTTCTGGATGCCTTGACCTTTGGTCGAGCCATTTTCGCCTCGGCATAGTCTTAAAGTAAACTTAAGCCTTTGCTCTCGGCTTCGGGATGCCTTGGGAATGGCTTCGGGATGTTTACAAGCGATAAGTCCTAAGTGAGTCCTAAGTAAGTCCCAAGAAATAACAGACGATAATGGGAGTTTGATGGTAAGAAATGAAGAGTGGCAAGCTGTGGCGGAATCATGCGAAAGTTGTATAAAGGTATTGTGGATGTTCTGAAGAAATTCTATCAAGTGCTGAAGAAACTCTGAAACATATATATAAAATAGGTGTATGATAACCAATACGGAATAGCATGACTCTTATAGTCTGTTTCTGCCGTCTTTAGGGGCAAAAAAAGGTCAGACTAAAACGTTTACGGCATATTTAAATCGAAAAAACAGTATAGAATTTGCACGTTTGAAATTTAATATGTACTTTTGCAAACAAAATATCAAACAGCAGATAATTACTAAAACAAATGGCAAAAATCGTAACATTGGGCGAAATTATGCTTCGCCTGTCACCCAACGGCAACGACCGTTTCATTCAGAGTGAATCATTCCGCATCATCCCCGGTGGAGGTGAGGCTAATGTGGCAATCTCAGTGGCCAACTATGGTCATGAAGCCTATTTTGTCAGCAAACTGCCCAAGCACGAGATTGGTCAGATTGCCGTTAACGCACTGCGCCGCTATGGCGTGAATACCGAATTTGTGGCTCGCGGTGGTGACCGTGTCGGTCTTTACTATGCAGAGACTGGTGCTTCTATGCGCCCATCAAAGGTTATCTACGACCGTGCCAACAGCGCTATTGCCGAGGCTGATGCATCCGATTTCGACTTTGATAAAATCATGGAAGGTGCTCAGTGGTTCCATTGGTCAGGCATTACTCCTGCCATTTCTGACAAAGCTGCCGAGCTGACCCGTCTGGCTTGTGAGGCTGCTAAGCGTCACGGAGTGACCGTTTCTGTTGACCTGAACTTCCGTAAGAAGCTCTGGACCTCAGAGAAAGCAATCTCTATCATGCGTCCACTTATGCAGTATGTTGATGTATGTATTGGTAACGAGGAAGACGCAGAACTCTGTCTCGGATTCAAACCCGATGCCGATGTAGAAGGTGGAAAGACCGATGCTTCAGGTTATGAGACTATCTTCAAGCAGATGAAGGAAACTTTCGGCTTCAAATATGTAGTATCTACTCTTCGTGAGTCTTACTCAGCAACCTTCAACGGTTGGAAAGCTTTGATCTACGATGGCAAGGAGTTCTATCAGTCGAAGCGTTATGAGATCAACCCCATCATCGACCGCGTAGGTGGTGGCGACTCATTCTCTGGTGGTCTGATCCATGGTCTGCTCACCAAGAAAACTCAGGGTGAAGCCCTTGAGTTTGCAGTAGCTGCTTCAGCTCTGAAGCATACTATCAACGGCGACTTCAACCTTGTAAGTGCTGACGAGGTAGAGGCTTTGGCTGGCGGAAATGCCAACGGACGTGTTCAGCGCTAATCATTCTAATCATAGCAATCATTATGAGTAAATTTGATAAGATAGCCGTACTGAAGAAAATCGGCGATACAGGAATGGTTCCTGTATTCTACAATAAAGACCTTGAGGTTTGTAAGAATGTGGTAAAAGCCTGCTACGAAGGTGGTGTCCGTGCATTCGAATTTACCAACCGTGGCGATTTCGCCCACGAGATTTTTGGTGAACTCGTGAAATGGGCTGATAAAGAGTGCCCCGAACTGGCTCTCGGTATCGGTTCTGTAGTTGACGCTCCCACAGCAGCTCTTTATCTGCAGTTGGGTGCCAACTTCGTGGTTGGTCCATTGTTCAATCCCGAAATTGCTCCCGTGTGCAACCGCCGCCTTGTGCCTTATTGCCCAGGCTGCATGACAGTCAGCGAAATCGGTAAAGCCCAGGAACTGGGATGCGACCTGACCAAGGTGTTCCCTGGCGATGTGGTAGGTCCCAACATGGTAAAAGGTCTGAAGGCTCCAATGCCTTGGTCAAAAATCATGGTTACAGGTGGTGTGGCTCCAGAAGCCGAAAACCTCAAAGCATGGTTCAAGGCTGGCGTCTATTGCGTAGGTATGGGCTCGAAGCTCTTCCCCGCTGACAAGGTAAAAGCCGGCGACTGGCAGTATGTTACCGACAAGTGCAAGGAAGCACTTGGCTATGTAGCCGCTGCTCGCGCATGATGACTCACTCCCTTTGCTAAAAGGAGAAAATCATCGGCTTATTATCATCATAAACAAAAGGAGATTAAGATATGAAACACGATGCGATAAAAGCAGAGAGTTCATTTCTTAATCTCCTTTACGTTTTTTTTATTGCACCATTAGCACTCCTTCTGCTGACGAGCTCATGTCAGGCTCCTCCACGGCAAGATGTACAACAATTCAACGACAAGGCCTATGAAGCCCATTACCGCTCGTTGGATTCTGTGGAGCATTATGCCCGAAAAGCCCTCCAACTGGCACAGTATGACGATGACGGAAAGGCAGAAGCACTCAACAATCTGGCCTTCGCCAATATTGTCCGGATGGATTATGCCAAGGCAGAACAGCAACTGACAGAGGCTGCTACGCTAACCGACAATCAGATAGAACAACTCGTCTCGCAAGTGCAACTGATGCGACTCTGTCAACGTCGTTCTCGCAATCGTGATTTTTATGAGCATCGCGAACGAGCACTAAACTGTTTGCGCCGTATCAACGAAGAGCGTGCAGCACTCTCGCCAAGAGATACCCGACGGATGATTTATGCCGAGAGCGAATTGGCCATCGTCAATTCCACCTACTATTATTATGTAGGTTTGGAGCGACAAGCCTCCAATGCCATTCGACAAATCAACGAGGATGATGTGCGTCGCGACACAGCACAGTATCTTAATTACCTCTACAATATCGGCGCAGGAGGTATTATCATAGAGGGAACAGCCGAAGATATTGCCAACGAAGAAATAGAAAATCTTTTCCATTGTGTTTCCATGGCAGAACGTTGTCATTATCCCTACTTTGAAGCCAACGCCAAAGAGGCTTTGGCAGAACGTCAGAATGACCTGCAACTGGCAGAAGAGGCACTCATGCTGTTCCGGCAGTTTGGCGATGTCTATCAGATTGCAGGTGCACACCGCACGCTGGCCACATGCTACCATGTCATGGGAGACGACCGCCAAGCCCTCAAACACCTTTACCAAGCATTGGCAGACAAACGCATCAATCAGGCTCCAGACCTTGTGGCAAGTATTCGCGAACAGATGAGTGTGGCCTATGCGGCTCTCAACGATAAACCCCAAAGCGATTATAACCGCAATGTTTATATCGATATACAGGAACGCACTCGTCAGGATCGTGAATTAGAAGCACGCGCCAATATGTATGAAGTGGCTTCCATGCAACTTAACGTCATGATAATAGCCGTTATCGTGGCCATCTTCCTGCTGATACTGTTACTTTGGATCTTCAACCGCATGAACCGCAGGCAGAAGCAGGACAACCAACTGACAGAGATCCTGGAACAAAAGCAAGAAGAAGTTGCAGAAGCATGGATGAGGGTGGAGCGCAACGAAAAACAGCATTTGGAACAGCGGGCCAAGGTCGCACTTGTCATCAGCATCATACCACTCATAGACCGTATTCTCCATGAAGTGAAGCGACTCGGGGACACTCCTCATGCTAAACCTTCGACTGATGAACAGCAGAATATGCTCAAGATACGGCAGGAACGGCTTGGCTATATTCAGGAACTGACCGATCAAATCAATAAATATAATGATGTGCTGACACAATGGATTCAATTGCGTCAAGGCAGTCTGAATCTCCATATCGAGAGTTTCCCACTTCAAGGACTCTTCGATATTGTTGCCCATAGTCGTACAGGATTCAATATGAAACAAGTGACACTCGAAGTGGAACCAACTACCGCAGTAGTCAAGGCCGACAGAGTGCTCACCCTCTTCATGCTTAATACGTTGGCAGATAATGCCCGGAAGTTTACAGAACGTAATGGACTCGTGACGGTCAGCGCCAGCGAAACTGAAACATACGTGGAGGTAACGGTTAGCGATACCGGCAAAGGAATGGACCAACAGACCCTCGACCATCTCTTCGATGCCAAGCCAGTAATAGATCATGTGGGCGAAACGCCAACAGGAGAACAACGCTCGCATGGGTTCGGATTGATGAACTGTAAAGGTATTATTGAGAAATACCGTAAGATAAGCAGCATCTTCAGCGTCTGTACGCTGACTGCAGAAAGCGCAGTAGGAAAGGGGAGTAGGTTTGCCTTCCGATTGCCCAAAGGAGTTCGTCGTACGCTCACAGTATTGTTGTTGCTAATGGTAGGGTGGAACACCATGGTCGCTCAATATAACCGCAATCAGGCTCATATCTATGCAGACTCAGCCTATTTCTCCAACATCAACGGAACGTATGAACGCACGTTGGAATTTGCAGATTCATGCATGAAATACCTTAACTTGCAGTATCTCAAACAACGCTCTGACAGCTGCCTGCTCATGAAACTGATTGACGAGAGTGCCACACTATCGCCAGAAATAGCGTGGCTGCACGATAGTGTTGATGTCAACTATCAAGTAGTGCTCGACATTCGTAATGAGAGTGCGGTGGCAGCCCTTGCCCTTCACGATTGGCAACTCTATGCTTATAATAACAAAGCCTACACCCAACTGTATAAAGAACTCTCAGCAGACAATACCCTTGCTGACTATTGCCGAAAAATGCAGCAATCGCAATCTAATAAGCGTATCGCGGTCATTCTGCTCATCATCATCCTCATGCTTCTCATCCCAGCCTACTATATGCAATATTATCGGCATCGACTATATAAACAGTTCAATAGGGAGAAAAAACAACGCATAGATATCGAACTGGCGGATGACGAATTGCGGCGGGCAGAACTTGAATGTAGCAATCTTCATGTTACCAATGCCGTACTTGACAACTGTTTGTCAACGCTAAAACATGAGACCATGTATTATCCCAACCGCATCCGACAGTTGGCTTCTGCAGATGATCAGAACAATCTCGCAGAAGTGGTCAGCTACTATCGCGAACTCTATGGTATTCTCAGCGAACAAGCACTTCGACAAGTGGAACGCTTCCATCTTCATCTCAAGGCTGTCGATTGCTATGGTCATCAAGTTTTGGGAGATAGCCATGCGCTGAATGTGATGTGGCAAATCTTGGTGCAAAAAGACAGCGAGGTTAGTGTAGAGAGCAAAGACAACCGTTATTGGCTCTTTACTATTACCCAACCACACATGAATATTTCAAAGGAGGAGGCAGAAACACTCTTCACCCCTTCCTCTTCAGAACATATACCTTATCTGTTATGCCGACAGGTGGTGCGCGATCATGGAGAAACAACAAACTTGCGTGGTTGTGGTATTTGGGCAACAGTAGAGGATGGTAAAACTTATGTGAAATTAACATTACCCAAATATGGAAAACTTTAAACTTATTATCGTAGAAGATGTGCCGTTGGAACTTAAAGGCACGGAAGGAATCATCAGAAACGATATTCCTGAAGCCGACATCATAGGTACGGCAAGCAATGAAGCTGACTATTGGAAGCTGATCCGTCAGCAAAGACCGGACTTGGTATTGCTTGACCTCGGACTTGGAGGTTCTACAACTGTTGGCGTGGAAATCTGTCGTCAGACCAAACAAAACTATAAAGAGGTAAAAGTGCTGATTTTTACCGGCGAGATTCTCAATGAGAAACTATGGGTTGATGCACTCGATGCGGGAGCAGACGGCATCATTCTTAAAAGTGGAGAATTGCTGACTCGTTCAGATGTCGGAGCTGTGATGGAAGGCAAACAACTGGTATTCAACGAACCTATACTCAAAAAGATTGTTGAGCGTTTCAAACGGGATGTTACCATGCAACTGGTACGTCAAGAGGCTTTGGTCAACTATGAGATTGATGAATATGATGAGCGTTTCCTGCGTCATCTGGCCCTCGGCTATACTAAAGAACAGATTACCAACCTGCGGGGAATGCCCTTTGGCGTGAAGAGTCTGGAGAAGCGACAGAATGAACTGGTCCACAAACTCTTTCCTGAAGGAGAGAGTGTTAACGCCACCCGTTTGGTGGTAAGAGCCTTGGAGTTGCGTATCCTCGACCTTGACAATCTTGAACCTGACGCAGAGTGATGAAACTGACCGATTAGAGGTGAAGAGAGTAATCAGTATGAGTATGTCGATATGGTGAAAAAGCGATTAGCATATTTTGCAACAACCTTGGCAATGGCAGAGGTGGCGTTAATCTTGTTTTCGTGGATATGGAGTGCGGCATTTCCAAACGATCAAGTTCGTTCTCTCCTGTCTAGTGAAGGATTGCGCTGGTTTTTCGGACATTTCTCTGAGATATTGGCAACGCCATTGATGGTGAATATATTGTTGATGGGAATGGCTTATGGTTGCTTGCGCCGATGTGGAGTATTGGCCTACAGCAATACCTATCGCGAACGCCGTGCCTTGCTGATGAGTCTGGGACTCTTGGTGGTCTATGCTGTGGCATTACTTTTGCTGACCATACTGCCCCATGCCGTGTTGTTGAGCGCTACCGGACATCTGTTTCCGTCGCCATTCGCTTCAAGCCTCCTTCCTGTATTGGCATTCTCCATCGTCACCTCATCCATGTTATATGGAGCGGTAATGGAGCGAATCCGTCATATCGGGCATGTCTATGACTCGTTGTTGGATGGACTCCGTAGTATTACTCCTTTCATACTTTTCTATATACTATTCATGCAAATCTATGAGTCCATACGCTTTGTGTTTGGCTAATCCCTCATTTTTAGGTATTGTGGCATTGGGAGAATAGGCGTACCTTTGCAACGTGTTAAGAACATCACAGACACAAAAATGGTAATAGTATTTGTTTAGTTTAGTATGAAATCGGTCGGTATGCTGCCGGCCGTTTTTCTTTTCCATCTCTGATGGCGATTCTCGATTACAGATATTGCACATTCCGTTTTGTGGTGTGCAAATAGAAGGGGCGGTTGTATTTTTCCCAAGCATTACGTGCAGTAAAATTTGGTATTTCGGGTTCTAATTTGTATCTTTGCACCAAAGATATAAGTAATAAGATATGTTTGAAAACTTAAGTGAAAGACTTGAACGTTCGTTCAAGATACTGAAAGGTGAAGGAAAAATCACCGAGATTAACGTGGCAGAAACCTTAAAGGATGTGCGTCGTGCTTTATTGGATGCTGACGTCAACTATAAGGTAGCTAAGAGCTTTACTGATACGGTAAAGCAGAAAGCCATGGGTATGAATGTGCTGACTGCTGTGAAGCCCAGTCAGTTGATGGTGAAGATTGTACACGACGAACTGGCTGAACTGATGGGCGGTAAAGCTGTCGAACTTACATTAGAGAATCGTCCTGCCATCGTGCTGATGTCGGGTCTGCAAGGTTCGGGTAAGACAACGTTCAGCGGAAAACTTGCTAATATGCTGAAAAACAAACAGCATAAGAATCCATTGCTCGTGGCATGCGACGTCTATCGTCCTGCTGCTATCCAGCAGTTGCACGTAGTGGGCGAGAGTGTTGGTGTACCTGTATATTCCGAGCCAGATAATAAAAATGTTGTAGAGATTGCCAATAATGCCATTCGTGAAGCGAAGGCTAAAAACTATAATGTTGTCATCATCGATACTGCTGGTCGCTTGGCCGTTGATGAGGAGATGATGAACGAGATAGCTACGCTCAAAGAGGCTGTCAATCCAGATGAAACGCTCTTCGTGGTTGACGCCATGACGGGTCAGGATGCTGTTAATACTGCCAAGGAGTTTAACGATCGGCTTGACTTCGATGGTGTAGTACTCACCAAACTCGATGGTGACACCCGTGGTGGTGCTGCCCTTTCCATTCGTACTGTTGTAACCAAACCCATCAAGTTTGTGGGAACAGGTGAAAAGATGGAAGCTATTGATGTATTCCATCCTGATCGTATGGCAGACCGTATTCTTGGAATGGGTGATATCGTATCACTTGTTGAACGTGCTCAGGAACAGTTTGATGAAAAACAGGCCAAAGAACTTGAGAAGAAGATTCGCAAGAACAAGTTTGATTTCAACGACTTCATGAGTCAGATTCAGCAAATCAAGAAAATGGGTAATATCAAAGATCTTGCAGCCATGATACCTGGTGTAGGAAAAGCTATCAAGGATGTGGATATCGATGATAATGCCTTTAAAGGTGTTGAGGCCATCATTCAGTCGATGACACCCAAAGAACGTGCAAACCCAGATATCATCAATCAAAGTCGTCGTCAGCGTATAGCAAAGGGTAGTGGTTCAAAGATAGAAGATGTGAACCGCCTGCTCAAACAGTTTGAGCAGACCCGTAAGGTGATGAAGATGATGACAGGCGGCAATAGCTCGAAAATGATGCAGATGGCTAATGCCATGCGCCACATGAAGGGTGGAATGCCCAAGATGTAATGTTCTTATAGATAAAGGACACAGAAACATAACAATTCAAACGAAATAAACTTTATGCAACTGATAGACGGTAAAGCAACCGCAGCGGCTATTAAGGCTGAAATAGCGGAAGAAGTGAAAGGCATCATGGCCAATGGAGGTAAGCAACCTCATTTAGCAGCAGTGTTGGTAGGTCACGACGGTGGTTCGGAGACCTATGTGAAAAATAAAGTACTGGCTTGCGAAGCTTGTGGATTTAAATCAACCCTTATCCGCTATGAGGACAATATTACTGAAGAGGAACTGCTGAAGTGCGTCGATCGGTTGAACAAAGATGCCGATGTCGATGGATTCATTGTACAGTTGCCATTGCCCAAACATATTGATGAGCAGAAAGTGATTGAAGCCATCGACTATCGAAAGGATGTGGATGGATTCCATCCCGTCAACGTAGGACGTATGGCTATTGGATTGCCTTGCTTCATTTCTGCCACACCATTGGGCATTATTACTTTGCTCAAGCGCTATAATGTTCAAACAAGTGGCAAGAAGTGTGTCGTATTGGGCAGAAGCAATATCGTGGGCAAACCTATGGCACAACTCATGATGCAGAAACAATATGGCGATGCTACCGTTACTGTTTGTCACTCTCATTCGGAGCACCTCAAAGAGGAATGTAGAAATGCTGATATCATCATCGCTGCCATTGGACGTCCCGACTTCGTTACAGCAGACATGGTGAAGCCTGGTGCAGTTATTATTGACGTGGGCACCACTCGAGTACCTGATGCCACACGCAAAAGCGGATTCCGTCTTAATGGTGACGTCAAGTTTGATGAGGTAGCACCTAAGTGTTCGTTTATCACTCCCGTGCCCGGTGGAGTAGGGCCGATGACTATCTGCTCGCTGATGAAGAATACTTTGGCTGCTGGTAAGAAGGAATACTATAAATAGAGAATAATGACAGCTCAGGAATATTATGAACAAGGTAATGCTTGCCGCAGACAGGCCGACTGGCAAGGAGCTATCAACAATTACTTGAAAGCCATCGAGATTGACCCAGAGAGTCCTGCTGTCGAAGCAAAGCAAATGCTTGACGATATACTGAACTATTATCACAAGGATTCGTATAACCCATAAAATATAAAAATTATGGCAAAGGTTAAAGGAGCTGTTGTGGTTGATACCGACCGCTGTAAAGGATGTGCGCTGTGTGTAAGTGCTTGTCCACAAGGCGTTATTGTATTGGCCAATCGTGTCAATGTGCATGGCTATCCCTATGTGGAACCTGCACAGATAGACAAGTGTACAGGTTGCACTTCGTGCGCCATTGTGTGTCCGGACGCTTGTATTACTGTCTATCGTAAAAAAATGGAGGGATAAGATTATGATAGAACAGGAAGTAACACTCATGAAAGGCAATGAGGCCTTGGCCCATGCTGCCATCCGCTGTGGTGCTGACGGATATTTCGGATATCCTATTACTCCGCAGAGTGAGGTCATCGAGACTCTGGCTGAACTGAAACCCTGGGAAACCACCGGTATGGTGGTGTTGCAGGCTGAAAGTGAAGTGGCGTCTATCAATATGATCTATGGTGGAGCCGCTGCAGGAAAGCGCGTGCTCACCTCGTCATCATCGCCAGGCATCGCATTGATGCAGGAAGGTATTACCTATATGGCTGGTGCAGAACTGCCCGGTGTGTTTATCAACGTGCAACGCGGAGGACCCGGACTGGGAACCATCCAACCCTCACAGGGCGACTATTTCCAAGCTACTCGTGGAGGAGGTAATGGTGACTATAATACCATCGTCTTAGCTCCTGATAGCGTTCAGGAAATGGCAGACTTTGTGGATCTCGCATTTACGCTGGCTTTCAAATATCGTAACCCTGCCATGATTTTGGCTGATGGTGTGATAGGACAGATGATGGAAAAGGTTGTTTTGCCACCCATCAAACCGCGTCGCACAGAAGAGGAAATCAGAAAAGAATGTCCTTGGGCTACTATCGGACGCACCAAAGACCGCAAACCCAATATCATCACGTCGCTCGAACTCAAACCTGAGGCTATGGAGCTGCGAAATCTTCATCTCCAAGAGAAGTATAAGACCATCCGCAAGAAGGAAGTACGCTATGAAACCATCCAGTGTGATGATGCTGATTTTATCGTTGTGGCCTTCGGTAGTGCAGCACGTCTGACACAGAAAGCCATGGAAATGGCTCGCGAAGAAGGACTGAAGGTGGGACTGTTGCGCCCCATCACGCTGTGGCCATTCCCGTCAGAAGCTATCGCTCAAGTGGCAAAAGGCAAGAAAGGTGTACTTGTGGTAGAAATCAACGCCGGACAAATGGTACAGGATGTGCGCCTGGCTGTTAACGGCGATATCGCTGTAGATCATTTCGGTCGCTTGGGAGGTATTGTTCCCGAGCCAGAGGAAATCGTTGAAGCTATAAAGAAGATGAGGTAACTATGGAGAACGAAATCATTAAACCGGAGAATCTGGTATATCAGAAACCGACCCTGATGAACGACAACCACATGCATTATTGCCCTGGTTGTTCACATGGTGTGGTACATAAGTTGGTGGCTGAAGTCATCGAGGAAATGGGTATGACCGATAAAACCATTGGCGTGTCACCAGTGGGATGCGCCGTCTTTGCTTACAACTATCTGGATATCGACTGGCAGGAAGCTGCCCATGGACGTGCTCCTGCTGTGGCTACTGCCGTTAAACGGCTTTGGCCTGACCGTCTTGTGTTTACCTATCAAGGTGATGGCGACTTGGCTTGTATTGGAACATGTGAGACCATCCATGCCTTGAATCGTGGTGAACATATCGCTATTATCTTCATCAATAATGCTATATATGGTATGACAGGCGGACAAATGGCGCCTACTACCTTGATGGGAATGAAGACTTCTACCTGTCCTTATGGTCGTCAGGCTGATCTTCATGGATATCCCCTTCACATCACCGAGATTGCTTCTACACTCGAAGGCACATGCTATGTGACTCGTCAGAGTGTGGAAACTGTGGCTGCCATACGTGGTGCCAAGAAAGCCATACGTAAGGCTTTCGAAGCTTCGATGGCAGGAAAGGGAAGTAGTCTTGTAGAGATTGTATCAACCTGCAATAGTGGATGGAAAATGTCACCTAAGGCCGCTAACGAATGGATGGAAGAACACATGTTCAAATACTATCCAAAGGGTGACCTCAAGGACACTACGGGACTTTAGTCAATCAACAGGAAATAAACAACGAAGCAATGAAAAAAGAAATCATCATATCCGGTTTCGGAGGACAAGGTGTACTCTCTATGGGTAAAATCCTGGCCTATTCGGGACTGATGGACAATAAGGAAGTGACATGGATGCCTGCTTACGGCCCAGAACAGCGTGGTGGTACTGCCAATGTCACAGTCATTGTGAGTGACGAGAAGATATCGTCACCAATCCTCAGTAAGTTTGACATTGCCATTGTGCTCAACCAACCTTCGCTGGAAAAGTTTGAACCAAAACTCAAACCTGGTGGCATTCTGATATACGACAGTTTCGGAATCATTAATCCTCCTACACGTAGCGACATCACAGTATATCGTATTGATGCGATGGACAAGGCTGCCGAGATGAAAAACGGTAAGGTGTTCAACATGATTGTGTTGGGTGGACTGCTCAAGGTTGCCCCTGTTGTAAGTACTGCTGGCGTAGAGAAAGCTCTTTTCAAAACGTTGCCTGAACGTCATCATGGTCTTATTCCGCTGAATATGCAAGCCATTGAAGAGGGTGGTAAGATTATCGCTAAACAGTAACAGAACAGTTGATATCATAAAAGAAGAGTGAAGAATCAGGTTCTTCACTCTTTTTTTACGTTCTGAATGATGCGCTTTATGGGGCGATATTCAATTCTATCACCCCACCATAAGGTGTCTGATGCTTCCATGCCTCTTCTGGGGAATAGAGCTTGGCATAGATGGAAGCTGCGGCAAGTACACCACCGTGGGCGAAGATGACCACCCGATGGTAGTTGTGATCTTTCAATTCGTCGAAGAAGGAGGCTACCCGTTGATACTGCATTGGAAAACTCTCGCCATTGGGTGTCGGCAAATGCAGATAATCATCATACCATTGTTGCAGATAGGGGTCTGTAATGTTGTCGTAGCGTTGCATTTCCCAATCGCCCATGTTCATTTCCATCAATCGCTTGTCGGCATTGGCAGAGGCAAAGCCACAATAGTCTGCCAACAATCGCGCCCTGGTAAGTGGTGAAGTGAATGCAGCATCAGGAAAACCATCCTTCCAATATGTTTCAAGCTGTGCTTTTGTTTGTTCTGCTTCTTGCTGAAAAGTATCGGCTACGCTAACGTCTGTCTGACCATAACAGGTGCCTGGTGCAACATTGACACGGGTGTGTCTGACCATAATGATATTCATACGCTATGGGAATGATTTCTATTGTTTGTTATTGTTTTGCAAAGATAGGGAAAAAATGTTTTGATTGAAAATATTCTGGTTAATTATTCGCAGAAAGCAATAAAAAACAGTATCTTTGCATCATGAATAGGATTTATAAGAATATTTCCTTTTGGACACACATTTGTCTATTGTTGCTTATGTTAGGCATGCCTCACCGACTTTTAGCCGATGACCGCATTCTCTATGTGACTTCTTATGAACCCGACAACAAGATAGTTGCTGATAATTTGGGAGAGTTTTCCAATTATGTCAAGACAAATATTCCCAATTCGCGTCTTTTTGTGGAGAGCATGAACTGTAATGGAATGATCGACATAAAAGACTGGCGCAAATGGATGGAAGGCATCATCAGCAAATACAATAATGGTCACATGCGCCCCGATATCGTAGTGCTGACGGGCTGTGAGGCAGTATCTACTTTCCTTTCTATTCCAAACCCAGAGTATAAGAAAATCCCAGTGCTCGTAGGTGGTTGTAGCTTTTCCATGGTGGAATTGCCGGATGATACAACCGATGTGGCATCGTGGACCCCTGAATTAAAATACTTGCGCTCTGATTATCAGGACTATAATCTTATTGGTGGTATTCTGACGCGCTATTCTGTTGAGAAAAATATAGAGTTAGCCAAACGGATGTATCCTCATGCGAAAAACTATTATTTCGTTTCCGATAATTCGTTGGGCGGTGTGTCATTGCAAGCCTTGGCACGCAAGGATATGCGGCAAGCTAAGTTCAGCAATATTAAGATGCATTATTATGATGGGCGTACAGGCTTTTTTGATACGTTAGCCAAGAAAATAAAACGGCTTAATCCCGAAACTGATGTACTTCTGATAGGCTCTTGGCGACTTGATGCTAACAACAGTTTCAATGTGAGCCATTCTGCAGAACTGTTTCGTACGCTCAATCCGTCAGTACCGGTATTCTCTGTTGCGGGATCGGGTATGAATGGATGGGCTGTGGGTGGTTGGATTCCTGAATATGCTAACAAGAATGAGAAACTTGGTGAGATGTGTAAGGATTATCTTGAAACACGCTCTGACCAAGGATGGGTATATCTGAATGAAGGTTTTGTCTTCGACTATCGGCGCATGCAGGATTTAGACATCAGCGAGAGCCGGTTGCCCGAAGGTTTTACGATTATAAATGAGCCGAAACCATTCTTCGAGAAACATAGTGTGGTTATCGACTACATCCTTTTTGCCACGGTGTTTCTCAGTATAGGACTCAGTATTGCCATTGTGGCACTTATCAAGTCTCACCGCTTACGCAAAGAACTGATTCAGAAAGGAAAGGAATTGGAAGAGGCACGTGATAAAGCCGAGGAAGCTAATCATATGAAATCGGCTTTTCTTGCCAATATGAGTCATGAAATCCGCACGCCACTCAATGCTATTGTGGGATTCTCAGATTTGTTGGCTACACAGTCAGAAGATTTGGGCGTTCAAGAGAAAACCCATTTCAGCAATGTCATACAAGAGAATACCAATGCGTTGCTCAATCTCATCAACGATGTGCTCGATCTCTCGCGTATAGAGAGTGGACATGTAAGGATGGAGTTGACTCTGTGTGATGTGAAGCAATTGTGCCAGACAACAATAGAATCGGTAGAGATGACGTGTCGTAAACCCATACATTTCGTTTTTGAGTGTGACGAACCGTCTGTTCATTTCGTTACCGATAAGACACGTCTGCGGCAAGTACTTGTCAATCTGCTTACCAATGCCATTAAGTTTAGTGACAAAGGTAATATTACAGTGTCACTTGTTGTGGACCATGATGACGAGAGTGCTTCGTTTGCTGTTACCGATCAGGGATGTGGCATCAAACCGGAATATGCTGAAAAGATTTTCGATCGTTTTGTCAAACTTGACCAGTTTACCAAAGGCACTGGTCTTGGATTGCAGATATGTCGTCAGATCATAGAGATACTTGGAGGACGTATATGGCTCGACAATACCTATCATGGTGGCGCTCGCTTCCGTTTTGTTCATCCTACCAATCTGGAGGAGGCAATGCCAGAACCCTTACCGTATCATGTATTCTGAATGATTGCAGTTTAAGTTGTGCTATTTATTCCCGGTGTGTTCGGGGCGTCAACGAGATTTGTTCGGGTTTTGCTGTTTCATCATGTGATATTTTGGGGGCTTCAGGAATTTGGAGTGATGGCATATTAAATAATCTATGATTGTTTTAAAATTATCTTGTATAAGTTGTTTACAGCAAAGAGTTTACTTAATACTTGGGCTATTAAAAACAATCTCTTCTTACATTATATGCAAATTAAGACTTTTGAATTCTCTTAGTCTTGTATATTAAGGGTTTTGTGGGAAACAGAATTTCCCAAATTGCTGATATACACCATCATTGATCGTTCATCACTCGAAATGTCAGATGAACCTTACTATATTGATGCGAAACAGAAAACCCCGATTTCATGAAAGATGAAATCGGGGCTTTTACTTATAGTGCTTCGTCGTCAGGCCGTTGTATCGATGGTTTCTTGATCTTGGGTAGATGTTTCTTCTTACGGAGATAAGCGGCTTTGCGAGCCTCATATTCTTCGAAATGCTTCTCCAGAAAATTATCGGCCATAATGATGACTATTGGTTTCTACTGTATATGACGGTAATGTGGAGTGGGGTATGGGCATTCTCGCTACCTCCCACAAGGCGAACACTGGTCAGCGACATCTCGTTGTTGATACCGGTAATAGTGGTTGTCGTCTGATAGTAAGATGTTGACGAGGTGGTCACAGTCTTGACAGGCACCAATACAACCTTGTTCCAGTTAGGATGTGTTGCAGTATAATTGCTACCACCAGCCTGCTTCTTCTTATAGAGATGATTGATGAGGTTGGAGATATTGCTGTATGTATAGGTATTCTTTGTACTGCTGTATGTTGCCAAATACGATGTCTTGTTGTCTGTGACTTTCAGATTCTCAAAGAACGAATAGAGACTGTCTTTCTCTACCATCAACAATTGTGTGGGTTGCTGAAGGAGGTTATCGCTGAGATCGTTTTGGGTATTCATCTTGTTGAATACAATCTTAGCAGACGTGATCGTATCATTCTCATGGTTGCGCTTGATGTCATCAATGGGCAGGGTCACTTCTGTGAAAATACCGGCAGGTGTCTTCAGATAGGTGCAACTATTGTCTGAAGCCAAGCGAGCCACAGTCTTCTTGTCGTTGGTGATACGGGTTGTCTGCAATACTTCCTCTGTGCCGTTAAAGGTTTTGCTACCCACGTAGGTCTTGCCACCCTCTTTGCCACGGAAATAAATCATCAGCTGTGTACGACTCACCTCGTTCATCAGTCCCAGTCCGTCTGTAATCTTGAAATAGAAACCGGGACATACTTTATGGATGAAGTTATATGAGTTCTTAAAGTATTCTGGATGAGCATAGTAGGTGCGCATCAGGTAGGTACCATAGTTGTTGTAGGTATTACCATCCTTGTCGGTATATTCCTTGTTGAGGGGAATGCTGACATACTCATAATAGGAACCTGATTGCTGCACTTTACGCAGACTGTCACTCAACTGAAGATTGACGATAGAGAAAATCTTGTTTTCGTGCAGTCCGTCTTCACGGATATGACCCTTTGCAGCAGGATCGAAATTAGTATAGTAGGTTTTTCCTTCTTCTACAGGATTGCCAATCTCAAAAACAGAGAGTTTCAAAGCTGCGAGAGAGTCACCTTGCCACTTGTTGACAACAACATTCAGTACGCATGAGTCTGCTACGATTTCATTGTCAATCAGACTTGCCACACTATCCTTTGGAGGGAAGATGGCATTGCTTTCGTTTTCAAGCAAGGTAAACTGCGACATGTAGTCACTCGTGATATATGATCCAGTCTCTGGATCTTTGATGCGACCGAGATAACTGTATTCACTTCGTGAAATCACCGAATCGACCACAAGCGACCGAGAACTCACCTGAAAAGAGTCGGTTGCAATAGCAAACAAGTCAGCGCTGTCGCTAATAGAATTACCGACGTTTGCTGTTTCCTCGTCGCAAGAGCAGATTGCCATCAGTGGGAGGACAATAGCTGCTAATAGTGTTTCCTTTGTCATTGAAGTAATGATTATCTTAATGATATCCTAATTTATCTTTTACCTTATTAAGGTTTGCATTAAATCTTTTCGTAGAACTCTTCATAAGCCTTACCGAAATCAGCACCGGGATAGGCGAGAGTGGGGATGCCCTGCTCTGCGGCGTAGTTCATCCAGTCTGCTTCTGTGTCTTGATGGGCAGCAATGACACCGTCGCTATAGTCGATAGCCAACTTAGCCAGTTCTGTAGCATCAAATACTTCGTTGTATTTTGTGAGGGTGTCGGCTGTAATATCGCGGAACTCAAGACACTTTTTGAAGTTGGGCGCCAAATCACTTGTCATCTGGTTGGGGAACAACGAGGTGACTACCTTGGTATTGGCAAATGAAGGTTCATCATAATAGGCCTTTTTGATAAACAAGGGTACTACGGCTCCCATCCATCCCTGTACGTGGATGATATCGGGTACCCAACGGAGCTTCTTAACAGTTTCCAATACGCCACGAGCGAAGAAAATTGCACGCTCGCCATTGTCTGCATAGTCCATACCGTTTTCATCCTTGTCCATCTGACGACGAGTGAAATAATCATCGTTGTCAATGAAATATACCTGTATGCGAGTCTGGACGATAGAAGCTACCTTAATAATCAATGGATGGTCGGTATCGTCGATGATAAGATTCATACCTGAGAGACGGATCACTTCATGTAGTTGACCGCGACGTTCATTGATATTACCCCATTTGGGCATGAAGGTGCGAATCTCGTGACCACTCTCTTGCATGACTTGAGGCAATGCCTTACCCATGTGTGAAAGGTCTGTTTCCGGTACATAAGGAACAATCTCTTGGTTGATGAACAATATCTTCTTTGCCATATTATTGAATGATTTAATCTTTGCAAAGATACGAATTTTTTTTCAAAAAATGATTTGTAAATGCGATATTTTAAGGTTTTTGTACCTTCTTTTGGCATATTTTCACCAAATCCTTTCATTATTTGATAAAAAAGTAGTTATTTTGCACTCGCTTTAGAAAAACAAAGAAATTTGAAATGAAAGTTTTCAGTAAAATCGTAGATCTTCAAAACCAATTGTTTGAAGACCGAAAAAATGGAAAAGAAATAGGTTTGGTTCCTACCATGGGTGCCCTCCATGAAGGACATGCATCGTTGGTTAGACGTAGTGTCAAGGAGAATGGCATTACCGTAGTGTCGGTGTTTGTCAATCCTACACAGTTCAACGACAAGAATGATTTGAAAAATTACCCACGCACGCTTGATGCCGACTGTCAGTTGCTCGATGCGTGTGGAGCTGATTATGTGCTGGCTCCTTCTGTGGAGGAGATGTATCCTACTCCAGACACTCGTCAGTTTGAATTTCCGCCAGTTTCAACGGTAATGGAAGGTGCACACCGTCCCGGACACTTCAATGGTGTGTGTCAGGTGGTGAGCCGCTTGTTTTATATCGTTAAGCCCAATCGTGCCTACTTTGGTGAGAAAGACTGGCAACAGATTGCTGTGGTCAAGGCTATGGTGAAACAACTCGGTTTGAAAGTGCAGATTGTGGAATGCGACATCGTGCGCGATGCTGACGGATTGGCACGCAGTTCACGCAACACCCTGTTGGCTAAAGATGAGCGCTCCATAGCACCTGCCATCTACAAGACCCTGAAGGAAAGTATCTCTTACGCTAAGACGCATACTGTGGGCGAAACCCATGATTTTGTGGTCAATACCATCAATGCGGTGGATGGCCTTGAAGTGGAATATTTCTCTATCGTTGACGGTAACACCTTGCAGGATATTGCCGCTTGGGACGATACTCCCTACGTCGTAGGTTGCATCACAGTATATTGTGGAAAGACTCCAATCCGACTCATTGATCACATTAAATATAAGGCATAGTCATGATGATAGAGGTAATGAAGTCAAAACTTCACTGTGTGACAGTGACAGAGGCAAATCTTAACTATATGGGAAGTATCACCATCGATGAAGATTTGATGGATGCTGCCAATATGATAGCAGGGGAGAAAGTCCAGATAGTAGATAATAATAATGGCGAACGCTTTGAAACCTATATTATTAAGGGAGAACGAGGCAGTGGCTGTATTTGCCTGAATGGTGCTGCAGCACGTAAAGTGCAAGTTGGCGATGTGTGCATCATCATATCCTATGCCTTGATGGATTTTGAAGAGGCTAAATCGTTTACGCCGACCGTTGTCTTTCCTAAAGCAGACAACAGCCTGTAATCAAGTGCTAATGTCAGGGTAAACATCGGCAGAGAAGATGACTGCCTGCAATCGTACAGCAACAATATAGTCTCTGCATCAATCAGATAAACAAAAATAAAGGAGGGAACCTCAGTAGAGGCTCCCTCCTTTATTTAGTATGAATAGAGATTACTCGATTACTACAAGTGCATCATCTTCCATGACGCTCTGTCCAGGCTGAACGCATACTGCGGTAATCTTACCGCTCTTCTCTGCCTCGATATTATTAGCCATCTTCATAGCTTCCAATACCAAGACTACGTCGCCTGCCTGTACTTCGTCACCTACATTGACGCGAATCTCTGTGATGACACCTGGCAGTGGAGCCTTAAGCGCATTGTTGGAGTTGGCTCTTCCTGATGGAGCTTCTGATGGAACTGCTGTGGGCTTTGCCACAACAGGCTTCACAACAACCTTCTCCACTTCAGGTTCTGGTTCCATTTCCACTTTGTATTCTTCACCATTGACATTGACGGTAACCATGTTCTCGACAACGTCACCAATGGCTACTTCATACTTGTTGCCATTAATTGTATATTTGTATTCTTTTTTCATCGCGCTTTGTGTTTAGGGATGTTCTGTCATAGTCAGAGCATATCCATTCCACTGGGTCTGCTTGTCATCAATAGTGATGATGCATGACTCTTTGTCGTGGACATTATTGCCTTTGAACTCATGAAGAGCCATGGCAATAGCTGCATATACTTCATTCTTCATAGACGGGATATTTTACATCGGAATGTTACCGTGCTTCTTAGCGGGCAGTGCATCACGCTTGGTGGCAAGCTGAGCAAGCGCACGGCAGATGCGGAAACGAGTGTTACGTGGTTCAATCACGTCGTCAATATAGCCATATTTTGCTGCCTGATAAGGATTGGCAAAGAGTTCGTTGTACTCTTCTTCCTTCTCGGCAATGAATGACTTAACATCTTCACCTGCTTCTTTCTTGGCTTTAGCTTCCTTCGCATAGAGAACAGCAGCAGCACCACTTGCTCCCATAACAGCGATTTCAGCTGAAGGCCATGCGTAGTTGAGGTCGGTATGGAGTTGTTTTGAACCCATAACGATATGAGAACCGCCGTATGATTTGCGCAGGGTAACAGTAATCTTGGGTACTGTAGCTTCACCGTAAGCGTAGAGCAACTGAGCACCGTGCAGAATGACTGCGTTGTACTCCTGGCCTGTGCCGGGGAGGAAGCCTGGTACGTCAACGAGTGATACAATGGGGATGTTGAATGCATCGCAGAAACGTACAAAGCGTGCACCCTTACGTGAAGCATTTACGTCAAGCACACCTGCATAGCAAGAAGGCTGGTTGGCTACGATGCCGACACTCTGACCATTGAAACGAGCGAAACCTACGATGATGTTCTTAGCAAACTTAGGCTGTACTTCAAAGAACTCGCCATTATCGATGATAGCACCAATTACCTTGTACATATCGTATGCCTCATTGGGATTTTCAGGGATGATCTCGTTGAGGGAATCCTCCAAGCGGTCAATGGGGTCGTTGCACTCCTTGCGAGGAGCTTGCTCCATGTTGTTAGATGGAATATAGCTCAACAGGCTCTTCAGCATTTCAATAGCTTCTTCCTCTGTTTTAGCGGTGAAGTGGGTTACACCACTTTTTGAAGCGTGAACGCTTGCACCACCGAGGTGCTCCTGGTCGATATCTTCACCTGTTACGGTCTTTACTACTTTTGGACCTGTGAGGAACATGTATGAGGTGCCTTCCATCATCAGAGTGAAGTCGGTAAGAGCAGGAGAGTAAACTGCACCACCTGCGCAAGGACCGAAGATACCTGAAATCTGTGGGATAACACCCGAAGCGAGGATGTTACGCTCGAAGATTTCTGCGTAACCTGCCAAAGCGTTGATACCTTCCTGAATACGGGCACCACCTGAGTCGTTGATACCAATCAGGGGAGCACCCATCTTCATGGCCATGTCCATCACTTTGCAAATCTTCTGGCTCATGGTCTCAGAGAGAGAACCTGCATGAACTGTGAAGTCCTGGGCAAAGATGAATACCAGACGACCGTCGATAGTACCGCTACCGGCTACTACACCATCGCCAAGGAACTGCTTCTTCTCCATGCCGAAATTGTGGCAACGGTGTTCCTTGAACATATCGTATTCTTCAAAAGAGCCTTTGTCGAGCAACATCTCAATGCGCTCACGTGCTGTATATTTTCCTTTGTCGTGCTGCTTCTGGATGGCTTTCTCACCACCACCGAGACGAGCTTTCTCACGCTTCTCGATGAGCTGCTTGATTTTTTCTAACTGTTTAGACATAATTGTATTTTGATTCTTAACTTGAATGATCTATTAGTGTTCGCAAAGCTCGGTAAGGATACCTGCGGTTGATTTGGGGTGGAGGAATGCAATGTTGAGGTTCTCAGCACCTTTACGGGGAGCCTGATCAATCAGACGAACGCCCTTTTCGCTAACCTCTGCCAATGCATTGGCAACACCGTCTTCTACACAGAAAGCTACGTGGTGTACACCCTTGTTGCCTTTGTCAAGCCACTTCTGGATAGTGCTTTCGGGTGATGTCGGCTCCAGCAGTTCGAGTTTCACTTCACCACACTTCAAGAATGCGGTTTTAACTTTCTGATCCTCTACCGTTTCAACGGCATAACACTTGAGTCCCAATACGTTTTCGAAGTAAGGGAGGCTCTCTTCGATGCTCTGGACTGCGATGCCCAGATGCTCAATGTGCGAAATTTTCATGTTGTTTTAAATTAATGTATTTAAATCTGCTGCAAAGATACTAATAAAAAGTTACGGAAACGAAAAACACCAATGAATTAACACTAATTAAAAGTCGATTGTGATTCTTCCGTTTACTTGTCTGCCCGTAAGATAGTTGGGGACTGCATACTGTTGATTGGTCACATCGGTTACCCAATAGTAGTTGCTGACATTGGCTGTACCAAACACATTGAGCAGGTCTATACCGAGCCAGATATGGCGCAGACCCTTGCGCTTGGATGAGGTCTGTCCTGCTATCAGATAGTTCATTCCGATGTCGGCTCGCTTATAGCTTGGCGCACGGAATTGCTGCTGTTCTAATCCGCGGTGTGGCGCACCAAAGGGGAGTCCGTCTGTGAAAGCAAGGCGAAGTGTCATCTTCCATCGTTCGGTACCGGGGAAATAGTCTGTGAAATGAAGGTTGACACCCCACCTTTGGTCGGTGGGTAATGGTGTGCTGATACCATTGATGTCTTGTCGGGTACTCATCAGCGAGAGGGTCAGCCATGAGTCTGTGCCTGGAACAAACTCACCAAAGAGTTTGAAATCGATTCCTGTGGCATGGCCTTTGGCGATATTATTACCCTCATAGACGATTTTCATGTTTTGCATGTTATATGGAATAAGGTGGTCTAATTTCTTATAGTAGGCTTCTGCTGTGAATCGGAAAGGTCGTCCCCACATGCGGAACTGATAATCGAATCCACCTACGATGTGGATGGAGCGTTGACTTTTGATATGACTGTTGAGCGCCACGGTCGTTACACCATTGGCGGTGGTCGTATCGCGCATCTCTTTATAAAAAGGTGACTGGTAGTAGATGCCTGTTGCCAAACGAAATGTCATGTCGGTATTGAAGGCTGGTATAATGGCAAAACTCAGTCTCGGAGATAGTGTTGACTCGCTATTGAAATTCCATCTTGCCCATCTTAAGCCGATATTCAAGGTGCAATAGGATTGATGGCTGTCGGTGCCCAACTGCCATTTTATCTGGTCTTGTAGGTATGCTTCTGTTCGGGTGGATGTCACTTGTTGGCAACTGCTCATCGAGTAAATCATGTCAAGGCGGTCGCTCTTATGGGGGATGTTATAGCCGCTGGAGTCACGCATCTCATATTCTTTCGACTGCTCCTTGACGTGCTCCCATTTCATTGTGAAACCTGCTTCCCAATGATGGCGGCTGTTGCGATGGGATGCTGTCAGTTGGAGTTGTTCTGCATGAGCAGTCAGGTAATTACGCGCATGTTCCCGATAGGTGCCTACTCCGAGGTTTTCAGAAGTCTGTGTATCATCGAGCCAATATTGTCCCTGTATGTCATAGCGTTCCTGCTCGCGGGTATGGAAGGCTGACCCTTGCAGACGCACTATGGTTTTATTGGAGGGACTAAAACTGACGGAAGTCATTCCTGTGGCAGTACGAAACAGATCACGCTCCTGTCCGTCGAAATATACTTTGAAGGTCTTTGCGTTCTGTATTGTTCCGAATGAGGTCTCTCGGTCTGTGGGTGTGAAGTGGTATCTGTTTTCTGAATAGTCTCCTAATGCCTCAATTTCCCATTGTTGGTTTGGACGCCAACTGAGATAGGTTTGGTAGTCGAGGTATCGTGGTTTATATTCTCCTTTTGTTTCCAAACTGCCCAGTAGGTATCTGTTGGTTTTATAACGCAACCCATGAGACATAGAGAAATGCTTGTTGCCATAGCCCACATAAGCTGATCCACCTAACAGGCTTACTTGTATATTGCCTTCCCATTGTTGCGGCCTGCGATAGGTGATGTCGAGCACGCTGGACATCTTACCGCCATATTTTGCTTCATAACCTCCCGACGAGAATCCTATCTTATCGACCAGGTCTGAATTGATAATGGAGAGTCCTTCGTGTTGCCCGGTTTTTGCCAGAATGGGACGGTAGATTTCCGTACCATTCAGATATACTGAGTTTTCGTCAAACGAACCGCCTCTGACATTATATCGACTTGACAGTTCGTTGTGGGTGGAGACGCCTGCTTGCTGTTGAACGAGTTCCTCTATGCCGTTGCCTGCTGTTGATGGTGCATGGCGGACAGCATCGGATTTCAGTTGTTGCATGGTATTGGTTTGGCGCTTTTGTTGTGTCACTACAACTTCGTTGAGTGTAGTGGCAGGGTAAAGCGTCACTACCATGCGTTGGCGTCCTTTGGGACAGCGTAGGGTGCGTGTCTTGGTTTGGTAGCCAATCATCGAAAAACGCACCTTGACAGAGTCTGCCGATTTAAGATGGAGTGAATATTCGCCTTTGATATTGGCAATGGTTGTGGCATGTTGCTCCTGACAACTGACTGTTGCCAAGGGTAGGCCGTGACCGTCTTCATCGAGAATTTTTCCCGATAGTGAGAACGACTGTGCCTCTGCCCATGAATAGGTGAGTAGTGCGAGTATAGTGATGATGACTCTTTGCAGTTTCATTATCAGTATAACGAGTGCGGGGCGGATTTATTGTGTGAAATGTGATGTTTTCATACGCCAAACGCTTGGCGTTATGCAGCAACCCCCGACAAGTCGCTCTGTTGTGTGGCGATTGTCGGGGGTGATATGGTCAAAAGGGTGGGGAATGGCTTATACCAGTTCCACCTTATTAATATCTTGTTCCTTTTCGCAATAGTGACAGGTGAGGATGCCGTTGGTGACATGGAAATAAGTAGGCATCGGTTCGTTGTTGGTAATACACTTTGGATTGTTGCATTTTACAATGCCTTTAATCTCATCGGGTGTACATACCGTTTTTTTCTCTACTACTTCGTAGTCACGGATGATATTGAGCACAATATTAGGTGCTACGACCGACAGCCGTGAGATTTCTTCGTCGGTAAACCATTTGTCCTCTACTTTAATAATACCTTTCTTGCCGAGTTTCTTCGATCTGTAGTTATAGCCGATAGTGACGGTAGAACTAAGTTTGTCAAGATTGAGCAACTGTGCCACCTGATATGTTTTCTCAGAAGGTATGTGGTCTATTACGGTGCCGTTTTCGATGGCGGCAACCAACATTTCGTTTTTGTTCATGGGATAATGGTTTGATCGTTTCTTACTTGGTACAAATCGATGCCGAGCACATCGCAGAAGATGGCTTCGCGCGCAAAGAGTCCGTTGCCTGCCTGTTGGATATAATAAGCATGTGGATTGTCGTCAACATCGTATGCAATTTCGTTGACACGTGGCAGGGGATGAAGAATCTTCATGTTGGGCTTTGCCAGTTTCAACATATCGTTGTTGAGGATATATACATTCTTCACACGTTCGTATTCCATAAGGTCTGAGAAGCGTTCTTTCTGTACACGTGTCATGTAGAGGATGTCGGCATCAGCAATGACTTTCTCGTTGAAAGCGGTATGCTCCTGATATTTGATGCCGTGCTCTTCACAATAGATTTTGTATTCCTTCGGCATGGCAAGTTCTTTCGGAGCCACAAAATGAAATGTGGGGTTGAAGTGACGCATGGCCATCAGAAGGGAGTGGACGGTACGTCCATATTTCAAGTCTCCCACCAGGTAGATGTTGAGGTTGTCAAGGGTACCTTGGGTCTTGTAGATACTGTAAAGGTCAAGCATACATTGTGAGGGGTGCTGGTGGGCACCGTCGCCCGCGTTGACAATGGGCACATCGGTAACTTCCGCAGCATACTGTGCAGCGCCTTCAATATAATGGCGCATCACGATAACGTCTGCGTAGTTGGCAACCATAGAAATGGTATCTTTCAGCGTTTCGCCTTTTGTTCCACTGGTAATCTTCGGATCTGCGAAACCGATGACGCGTGCTCCGAGTCTGTTGGCTGCTGTTTCAAAACTAAGTCTGGTGCGGGTGGAAGGTTCAAAGAAGAGTGTAGCCACAACCTTTCCTTTGAGTAACTCGCGGTTGGGATGGCGCTCAAACTCCTGTGCCATCTCAATCATATAGAGAATTTTTTCTCGTGTGAGATTGGCAATAGTCACAAAATCATGCTTTTCCATATTAGGTGTTTGTTAATATGATGCAAAGTTAAAGCAAAAAATCGAATTATCGACAGTTTGCAGCTATTTTATTTTGTAATTTTCGTAATTTAGACTAACTTTGCAAAATCTTAGTCGGTTGGTATTGCTTTTCCTATGCAAGCATCCCCCCTCGTTACTTACGTCAAGAATATACATTAATTAATATCTATATATGAAACAGACAAAGATTGTTGCCAGCATCAGCGACCGCAGATGCAGTCAGGATTTTATTCGACAACTTTTTGATGCCGGTATGAACGTGGTGCGCATGAATACCGCCCATGCTTCAGAAGACGGTCTGCGTGAGATTATCCGCAATACACGTGCTGTGAGCCACCATATTGGCTTGCTCATTGATACTAAAGGTCCTGAGGTACGCACTACCGGTTGTGACCAGCCGATTGATTATAAAACGGGCGATGTGGTGAAGATCTTCGGTCGTCCTGAAGTGGATACAGAGCATGATATCATCAATCTCTCTTATGTTGATTTTGCCAACGATGTGCAAGTGGGCGACCACATTCTCTTCGATGATGGTGCACTCGATATGTTGGTACTGGATATCAACGGACCTGCTGTTATTGCACAGGTACAGAATGATGGACAACTGGGTAGCCACAAGAGTGTCAATGTACCGGGACGTCATATCGACCTGCCTGCATTGACCGACAAAGACCGTCATAACATCATGTTGGCTATCGAAGAAGATATCGATTTCGTTGCTCATAGTTTTGTGCGTTCTGCTGCCGATGTTCGTGCCGTACAGGCGATTCTCGATGCTTATCATTCTGATATCAAGATCATTTCAAAGATTGAAAACCAAGAGGGTGTTGATAATATCGATGAGATTATCGATGCCAGCTATGGTATCATGATTGCGCGTGGTGACCTTGGTATAGAGATTCCCATTCAGCGTATTCCTGGTATTCAGCGTCAGATTATCCGTAAGTGCGTGCAGAAACGCAAACCTGTTATCGTGGCAACCCAGATGCTGCATACCATGATCAATAATCCGCGTCCTACACGTGCTGAGGTGACCGATATCGCCAATGCTATCTATTATCGTACCGACGCATTGATGCTTAGTGGTGAAACAGCCAGCGGAAAATATCCTGTTGAGGCTGTACAAACCATGGCGACCATTGCCGAACAGGCTGAATGTGACAAATTGCGCGAGAACGATATCGAGGTTCCTCTGTCTCCCAACTGCGACATTCGTGAATTTATGGCGCATAGTGCCATTGAGGCAACAGAACGCTTGGGTGTCAAAGGTATTATCATCGATTCGATAAGTGGCAGGACTGCCCGTGACTTGGCTGCATTCCGTGGTCCCAACCCCGTACTTGCTGTTTGCTATAACGAGAAACTTCAGCGTTTGCTCAACCTGTCGTATGGTGTTATTCCTGTTTTCCAGAAAGACCATATCTCTAAGCAGCGTCTTTTCCAAGCTGCGGTTCGCATGCTTCGTCAGAAAGGTTATCTTCAGGCTGACGACAAGATTGCCTACCTGTCGGGAAACATCAGCGATGGTGGTGGAACAAAACTTTTGGAAATCAATACCGTTAGCGAGGTATCTAAATTCCATCTTTCAGAGTAAAGACATACACATTATTACATATCTTAATGCCCGACCATTGACGAATATGCTTCATCTATGGTCGGGCATTGTTTTGTAGTGTCATTTCAAAGATAGTGAAAGTTTAATAGAAAACAAACTATTTCTTAGTTTCACGTGTGCCACCTTTTACTATTGCACATACTGGTATGCCAGTCGCTCTGTACCGTTCCAGCAGTGGATAACACCACAGTATCGAAATCCCTCTTTCTGCATCAGGTGTTGCATCACTTTGTTGTCGGCATGTGTGTCAACTCGGATGTTCCGATATTGCCGGCGTGCAAAGTCCAGTACAACTCGGATAACCCCTTTCACCTCTCCACTACTTGCCACCCTATGGATGACAGCATACGGTTCATCGTTTAACCATTGTCCGTCGTAGATGACATTGTAGGTGGGATCTGTTCCACCACGTAATACAAAGGTGGCAACAATGGTGTTGCCCTTTTGTATTACATAGCTGTCGCCATTATCCATATCCTCACGAAGGAGTTGATCACCAGGATAGTTCTCGTCCCATTGTCCTGGATTGCCTGTTTCACTCATGAATTTCCGGGCAATGGCAAAAATCTCCTTGAGGCGTGGCAGGTCTTCTGGTGCAGTCTGTCTGATGACGAGATGGTCTGCGAGTGTGATGCTATCTCCCTCGTTTCTGATACACCAAAACGGAACTTTTTTTTCTTGGCAAAATGGTTCCATGCGCCAAACAGAGTCAAAACCGCTCATCACAAAGTGCATGGGAACCAATAATCCTACTTTAAAGCGCTCTATAAACTGGCGTGCTCCTAATGTATATCCATTGCCAATACGACCATCTATGGGGAACATAACCACATCAAAGCTATCGGCAATCTTCTTGATGTCTTTCAACTCGCCCAAAAACTGTTTCTCTTCTGCCACAGGGTCTATCCATTGGTCACATTCTTCACTATACACTTTTCCTTCAGGAGTGCCCTCTGCCAAAAAACGGGCAAACCAGTTGCAGAGGTCACCTGCATGGAAGATGCGGTAACCGGCGGTCTCTATTATCCAACTGCCCCCACTGTCGTTACTACCAGTAGCAGTCACTTGGATATGGCTGTCGTTCCACACCATACCCTTGGTCATCCACATATCAGCATCCTCTTTGCACGCTCTATGATGTTTCAGAATATCCTTTGATAGAATATAGGTGATATCAGGCGTGGTGGCTTTCCATGTGAAGATCTCTTTCGTGAAGTGGTCTTCGTGGAAATGACTGACAAAGACATATATTGGTTTCTGACTTTGTGGTCCAATAAAGCGCTCCATCTTTTGGGCAGGATCCATCCAGTAGTCAAATACTAGCACGCAATGGTCTGTTTCCAAAACAAAACCGCTGTGGAAGAGATAGGTGAGTCGTATCATCGTGTCTTTTGTTGTCCGAATGCTTATCAGGTTCTTATTCCATATATCTGATCATGTCATCGCGTCTTGGCTTTGCGTCTGGAGTCTCTGCTGGATAACCTAAGGCAATACAGTAGAGTAGCTGATAACCCTTGGAGAATGCCATGCGGTCAAGGAATGGCTTGGCAGATGGAGAATCTTGTATCCAGCGTGCAGAACTTCCCAGACAGCATGAACCGATACCTTTATCCCATGCCGAGAGAATGATATTCTCACCCAGCAGTCCACAGTCTATCTGCGACATGTCGTATTCGGTATTGTTGGCGATGCAGATCACACAGGGAGCATTCACAAAGATGTTCTTAAAACCTTTACGCTCAGCAATCTTTGGATTGTCTTTTACTACGGCTTGCGTAATAGAGTCGATGAGGGCAGGAGAGTCAATCACTCTGATTTCATACGACTGTAGGTTTTGACCGTTTGGGGCATTGATACCACATTTCAGAATCTCATTCAGGGTCTCACGATTGATGACAGAGTCTTTGTATGCGCGGATACTTCTGCGACTCATCATCACATCGGTCACCGTTTTTGCAGTATCTGTTGCGGTCGTTACCTGTTGCTTGTTCTCGTTGCATGCCGTCAGCGTCAGCGCGACAGCCATTCCTAATAAAATCTTCTTCATTTTCATTTCTGCTAACTGTTATTCCTAATGAATGGTATCAATGTAACTTATATCATACAAAGATAACCAATAATTGTGAAATACTCATGAAAAAGGTGGCACTTTTATCATTTCTTAAAAAAAAAGCACTACCTTTACACCTTGATAACCGAGGGTCACGTTATCGTGGAGATTCCCCATCATATAAAAGACATAAAACAATGAATAACCGATTGGTCATACTGAGCGATAATCGCACCAATGATGCACGACTGGAAACAGAACATGGACTCTCTATCTATATGGAGGGCCCATCGGGTAAGTTTCTACTCGACACAGGGGCATCGGATCTCTTTATCCGCAATGCAGCACTGTTGGACATCGATTTCTCCGACATCGACTACTGCTTGATTTCCCATGGTCATAGCGACCATATAGGTGGACTGAATGCGTTTCTTACCATCAACAGCAAAGCTAAGGTCATACTCTCTGCACAGATTCCTGGTGCAGAGTATGTGTCGGTGCGTCGCTATCCACATTCCATAACCAGTCATGTTGATTTCGATAGGTATCACGACCGTTTTGTCTTTGTCGATAACAATACCACGGTGGGGCCCGTACAGGTCTATGCCCATATCATGCAACACCACGCACTACCCTTGGGCGATAAAGATCTTTTAATCCGTACTTCGGATGATAGTCTTACAGCCGATGCGTTCCATCACGAACTCGTATTCTTGGTGGATGGAGTGCTCTTCACAGGTTGTGCCCACAATGGACTGTTGAACATACTGGAGACGGTAAAACAACCTTTTGACGTGGCAATAGGTGGCTTCCATCTTTTAGATTCCCATCTGGATCAACACTACGAAACCGATATGCAGTTGCAAGCCATTTCTGCCAGTCTGCGCGAAACATATTCCAACGTTACGTTCTATACAGGCCATTGTACGGGTGATCATTGTTTCGACATGCTGTCAGATCAGAATGATAGGTTGCGTCAGTTTCATGGTGGCGATACCATCACTTGGTAGTAGGCGACTTCTTACTATAAGTTTAGAAAAGAATGAGTAAATTTGTAACAGATATATTGCATGAACAAAAAATCCGATAACGCATCATGAGAAGTGATAAGGAAATGGAATGGAAAACGCTTGAAACGAAATATCTGTTCAAGCGCAATTGGCTAACCGCCAAGGTGGAAAAGGTTGAGCTACCTGATGGTCGTATATACGATGAGTATTATACGTTAGAATATCCTACGTGGATTAATGTTATTGCCATAACGAAAGATGGTAAGATGATTCTGGAGCGGCAATGGCGGCATGGTTTGAAAATTGTTTCAACCGAAATTCCTGCAGGTGTGGTAGAAAAAGGGGAAAATCCTATGGATGCAGCAAAACGTGAACTTCAAGAAGAAACAGGTTTTGGTGGTGGAACGTGGACACAATTCCTTGTTACGGCTCCAAATCCCAGTGTGATGAATAATCTGTGCTATACCTATTTGGCAGAGGGTGTAGAACTCGTTTCCGATACGCACCTTGATGCCACGGAAGATTTGGAAGTGTTCTTTCGCGATAAAGATGAAGTCTATGAGATGCTACGTTCTGGTCAGTTCTGCCAGGCATTGATGTTGGCACCACTATGGAAGTTTTTTGCCACACGCACGTAAACTGTAAAACCCTCACACGGATCACACGCTAAGTTTTATTTCTTGCTTTCAGACAACTAAATAAAAATTTCTGTGATTTCCGTGATTTGCCTTTGGCTTATTCTCTTGCGACTCAATATCGTGAAACCGAGCTTTCACTCTGTCTTCGCTGCTCCAGAATTTACCATAGGTTAATTCTGTCACGACTCAGCATAGTGAAACCGAGCTTTCACTCTGTCTTCGCTGCTCCAGAATTTCTGTGATTTCTGACGTTTTACTGGTGGGCACATGGAGGGAAAAAGTGTAAATCTGTGATTTGTGTGAGCAATTTTATGGATGCACGAACTGACCATGTTTTATGGTTTGATGACCATAGTGTATGGCAAACTGTGGACAGTGGTGCAGACATTTCAGACAGAGCGTGCATTTCTCTTTTGTCCAAACAGGATAACCATCCTTACACGTTATGGCTTGTTCTGGACATTGATGCGCACATTGATTGCAACCAATACACTTGTCTTTCATCACGTGGAAATGCTTGGTCTTGCGCTGGCTGTCGTAGGTGAGGTAATACCAGCGTGCCAACCAATGGGGAAGGCGCAGGTTGTCAAAGTTGCCTGCCTTGCGAGCCACAGCCCATTCCGTTATTTGAGTGATGGTCTTTTCTGCTTCTTCCGTTTTTCGCATGCACTTCTCGTGATTCGACACGTCAAATAGGGGAGTCCATACATCCACCATCCTCACATTATACTTTGCATCAAGCCACAAGCCTTTATGTTTCAGTAGTTGTTGCATCATATAATGTGCTTGCCCCGTGGAAGTTCCGAATGTAACCACATGGTAGATGAAGTGATGTCGCAAGTCTGTAATATTCAACAGATTGAGAAACCTTACAACGATGTCGGGGAGCCCCCAGAAATAGACAGGGGTGACAAATCCGACGCGTTCGTCCTTGCATAAGGAAAATGAAAATTCGCCATTCCTCATGCAGTCTGTTATTGACACACACTTTTCTTTTGTGGCATGCGCCAGGCATTGTGCCACATGTTTGCTGTTTCCTGTTCCTGAAAAATAAAAAACCATTCGCGTCTTGCTATTATTGATACAAAAGTACCATAGATTTTTTTAATTTTGGTACTTTTGTATGGAAATCTTTTGAACTCCATCGTTTTTTAGGTCATGATATAACTGGTGACACTATGAAAACGAAGGATGAGGTAATAACATTGCTGATGACACAAAGATCTAAAAAATGAGCAGCTGTGCCAACTTCTACAGTATTGTCTAAAAAATAACTAAAGATGGATATTGAAGATAAATATTAATTACAGATAATCTGGAAGCCTATGTGGGTTCGTTAGGCACAAAAGATATATCACTATATTGGCTGACTATTGTCTCTTGACCGAAATGTTTAGCTTGAATTGATATGTGATTTATATAAAA
>NZ_NPIZ01000107.1:0-9535 GCF_002251185.1 Prevotella sp. P5-126 | reverse complement strand
GTATCTCCTGCTGCGGTGCGCTCCATAATCTTCCTCCCGAGCAGGTCGGTGAATACGGCTGTGCTCCTGTTGTCGGCATCGTAAGACACTGCTTTTGCCAGCGTTCCCTCTGGATAGTACTCGAAGGATGATGTGTTCTCGGGGAGCGTGAGGCTGTACGATCCGTCCTCGGGAGCCTCGTAGTGCAGCACGAGGTCGGACAGTGTGTTGGCGAGATGCTCTGTCCTGTCCTGCTTTCCCGCCTGTCTCCATGTGTCTCCTGCGATGTCGACTGCTGTCACCCTGTCGAGCGCGTCGTAGTGGCTCTCTGTGAAGAAGCCGTTGTCAAGATAAAACAGGCCCATGGACGTGACACCGTTCACGGGGATATATTCAAGACCGTTTGCCGGCACGGGTAGATACCTGCGTTTCTCGCGCCCCGCTCCGTCGTATGTCGTCAGGGTGCATGCCGTCCCTCCGTCGGTGCCGGCAGTGGCGACGGAGAGTGTGGGATAGCCCAGCCCGTTGTAGTACTGCACCGCCTGCAGCGAGTCTGTCCCGTCCGCGTCAAGCATCGTCACTGTCTTGACGTAGTTCTCCGTTGCCGTCTGAGCAGAGCACAGGGCAGGAACGTACAGCAGGAGTGCAAGTAATAGTTTTATATTGTTCATACTAGTTAGTCTTGTAGTTGTAGTTATATTTTTGAAGGATATTGTCGTCAGCGTCACGTGCTTCTTCCAGTCTTCCATAGGTGTCATAGCGGTATTTCGCCTTGTCTCCGTTAGGCTTGATGACACATGAAAGAGTATGCCATGGGGAATATTCATAAGCTGTCGCCATGGCTCTCTCATTCAGCAGGGCAGCGTGAAGAGACTCCGTAGCATTTGTTATTTCTGTGGCGGCAGTTCCATTTTCCAGAATGTCGACAATGCCCGACATTGCCTTTACTTCGGAATATGCCTTGCCGACAATCTCCAATACAGGAAGCCGATGGCAGTAAGACCATATTACGGCAACGGGAGTTCCGTCCTTCTTCTTATAACCGCAGATGTTTCCGTAGTCGTCGTAGTCTGTCACGTCCAGTTCAAGAACCTCGCTGTTGTTAGGAGTTATGGAATAGTTCTTGCTGACTACCGGCAAGCCATTTGAAAGCGGCATGTAAAGATTCCTGTAGCCGCCAACTGTGTTCCCGTTCCTGTATTGCAGAGCCTTTACTCTCTCGCTGATACAATGCGCGCTTGTCAGGCATGCCGTGTTTGAGTTGACGGCTTCCGCATCACCTGGGTACCAATACCTTGTCAGGCATGTCTCCTCCGTGTTGGCGTTGAAGGCAACGCTCTTTGTTATGCTGGAGGGCATGTAATTGTTTTCATTGTATTCGTAAGTTGTAGTTACTGGTTTCATCGCCACACCATCAACATAGCCAGTCTCGGTGACGCTTGAGGGCAATGCGCACAAGGGAGATTTGGAGATCAGGGCGTATTTGTAATATACATCCAAGGCACTGCTACCGGGACTCATGTCTGAGCATCGAGCCCAAGGGAAGAAAACCATATCGCTCAAGGCAGGGCTGCCGCCGATTACCGTATAAGAATAGCAAATCTTGTGCATCAGCACACTGTCACTTGAAAATGTCGCGGATTCTGTCAGTTTTCCGTTGAGTCCGTCCGTGTTTACTCCGAAAATGCCGTTGTTGACACTGTGACACCCGTCGTTATGGAAATTCTCTGTGCTATATGACATCAGTTGCCCGTCCTTGTCGTAATTCTCCTTAGTAACTTTAGAGTAGCCGACATCCGGGCATTCCAAAGAACAAACAGCAAGATATTTCGGGTCGGAGGTTATAAAGTAAAAGGCGCAGTACAGGGTTGACGGTATGGAGTAGAAACAAGGATTGGCAGGCTTGCTGGCAAAGAGGTACTGCATGTCGATGTGCTCTTTGTCAACTGTCGGTATGAGCAGTTTTCCTTCTTCATACCTATAGCGTGTATATCCTAACATCTCACCATCGCTGTCATAGTTCTCTACTGTCCTGATTCTTAGCCCACCGCCGACAGACTTTCCGCTGGCATCGGCAATAGATGTATCTTCGACGTATGCAGGCGGAAGCGTTACCTGAATGCGTCCTCCAGTTATTAATCCACTTGCCACAGTGCTGAATTTGCATGACAGCACATAATGTCCCTTGGGAAGCACGCATGATTCCTTGAAATCCTCCATGTCATTATATTTAGTATAATACCTTGAGAATACGGTTTGTCCTGTGGAATCCTTGCCGACGATGCCCAGGTCAAGTTTGTAGTATTGCTGTGGCGAAGGCAAATAAGAAGATCCAGAGGATATTTCGACGGGCACTGCCTGGTCGATGTCGAAATCCCTCGTCTCTGGTGTGTTGTTATAGCCTGTTCCGTTATAGCCTGTACCACATGTTACCGTCCTCGGAATCTTAACGCTTGAACTGGCAGACGGGTAGTAATATTTTCCGTGTTCATCGTCAAAGTGGTTTATCTCATATTCAAACAACGTGAAGCCGCCGGTAGGGTATGTAATCTGGTTTAATGTTCCAATCTTGCAGTACAATTCGTTAGCGTAACGGTTAGCCGGCCCAACAGTCTCAATACCTGTAAGCCTGCCATCATAGTCATATTTGTATTCTGGTGAAGCGCATAGGCCGTCAGCGTTGGTCTTCCCGTTGTAATACCCCCAGAAGTCTTGCCGCATGCTTATTCGGGAAGGCAATTCTTGCGCATCGTTATATCCGAATGAGTATTTCTTTCCGTCAACCGTAACGTCAGTTAATTTTAGCCGTTTAAAGCCATACACGTTTGTATATCCGTACTTGCTGCAAAGCGTGTGCTCATATTCGCTTTCCGTATGGTATCCATAGGCAAAAGCGACAGTATGCAATATCGTGCCGTTGTCGCTTGACCTTACGGTTATACTGTCTATTCTTTTCGCAAACTTTATGTCCTCCCTGCTTCCATAGGCAAACGTTACTGTCTCTTTGTCGGTTATAATGGTGTCAGGATAGTATTCCCTAATGCCATATACCAGCGTGCTTGGCTGGTTGCGCTTTATGAATATCTCCCGAATTGCTTCCGATGCTATCGGCATGTCGGAGTTTTCGTCGCGCTTGCCTACGGTCTCATAATAGGACTGTAAAAGACTGTATCCCTTTTCGGAGTATTTGAATTCTGCAAGGCATCGGCCCGCAGCATTCCTTATTTCCGCCAGATTGTATGACGCATTGTCCTCCATGGAAGTCTTTGGCGCCTCGGCAAAGACGTACATTTGCCCATGGTCGTCCGTAATCTCTATGCTGTGAGGATAGGAGCCGGTATAATCCTTTAGTTCTATTCTGTAAGCCGTTGCGTCGTTTCCGATAATCCTTGCCTCTTTGCTTCCAGTGTCGATGACAAAAGAAACTCTATGCCCGCAAAAGGAAGCCTGGAATATGTCCGGGACTCTTACCCCGTCTGAGACATCTCTCAGGATGTCAAACTTCTTTCGGTCTTCTTCTATAGGCTGGCAGAAGAGAGAGGGGTTTGCAGGAACTGAAGGAAACCTGACAAGGGGAAGGCCTGCTATGCAGTAATATGGTGTATATCCTATTCCAGGCAATACAGTCTGGAGCAGGTCCAAGTTGGTTATCGAACTTGGGTTTATGCTAAATGAATTCTGGTTAAAGTCATTCTTTCCACATACTATCTGGCTGATGCTCCCGCCCATAACCATGTTCCATCCCAGTCCAACATACGTTGCCTGCTGGTCAACCTTTATGCCTGACGCATCGTAGCACAGTTCTACAGGCATAGTGAAGTCTCCTGAGCATATGTCGAATAAGGGTACAGAAATGTTCGGCACACCAGTGTACCCCGAGTTGTTGTATTTCCCATACTGTCCAAGCGCGCTTGCCTCTGGAGTCAGATTCTGGAAGTCTGGCAGAAGGCTGTTATAGATATTTCTCAAATCTTGTGTGTCGTCGGCATTGGCATAACAAGAAAGAGCCGCCAGTAATAATAATGCTGCGGTTTTAATTGCTGTTGTTTTCATAGTGTCACTTTCTCGCTGTATACTTTTCCGTTAACGTTGATATAGAGGATATACACTCCCGGGAGCAGTCCGTTGCAGTCTATCTGTGTGGAATACCCCTGTCCTGCGTTTTGTGTCCATTGCCTGCTTACGCATAGCATGCCCATGTGGTTGGCGACGATGTTTGTGATGGTGGCGTCCTCGTCAAGGTCGTATGCCATCTGTATTACCTTCCCGTGTGTCTCTATCTGGTAATGTATGATTCCGTCGTCCTGCGCGTCCCCGTCAGCGAATCCCTCTTGCTCATCGTCTGACGGGAAGTCCGTCTGGCTTATATAATATGGCACTTGGTCTGAGGGCAGGTTGCAGTAGGCATATCTCGTCGTTCCCACAACGTCCATGTTGAAGTAGCTGGTGCTTGTCACGTCCTCGATAACGGGATACTGCGATTCGGGCAGATACCACTCGTAGCGTTCGTCAATGACCTGTGCGAGCCTTGCGGTGTCGAGGGCGGCGGAGTCGATGTCCATGCAGATGGAGTAGGAGTCGATGGTATGCACCCTGAGCACATTCCTCAGAGTGTCGTTCTCCGCCAGCACTATAGAGCCGTCGGCATCCACCTTGACGGTTGTCGTGCCGACCTCACGGAAAGGATGGTCGCCGCAGTACATCCCCTCGCATCTGAACGGCTTGCCGATAGAGTCTCCATATACGAGATGGAGTCTCCTTGTGGTTTTACTCAGGGCATAGTCCCTTTTCTCCAGCGTTGACTCACTGCCGACGAGAACGAGCGTGTCAGGGGTTGCCCGATAATAACGGATTTTGCCAGGCTCAATGACGGAGACCACGCCTGTGCTGTCCTTCATAAACATCACCTGTTCTGCCCCCTTAGATCCGAGTTTCCTGGAAAAGTCCCACACTTTGTTACTCCCTCCCTTACCGGGGGAGAAGTAACGGATTCTGCTCTTCTGTAAACTGTCGGTTGATGCCGGAACCATTTCAGACAGGTTCACCTGACCATAGACCGATGTTATCCCAAATAGCAATGATAAAGCAGAAATGAAAACTCTTATTTTCATCTTCGCTCTGCTTACAGTTCAATTACACCTATATAATATACAGAACCGACGGTGAGGCGGATGGCGTATTCTCCTGTAAATGTGGAAGGGAAAACGAGAGAAGTCTGACCCGGAGCCAGCCAATCGGTATAGACCAGGTTCTCGTCTTCGTCGAAGAGTTCCACAGAAATGATTTCCTCAAACGGATAGAAGAGGGTGAGCGTGTGCCCCGTGATGTCAATGGTCAGCGGACGAGCAGGTGCTTTTGGCTTGCCTGGATAAATGGGCGTTTCGTCAATGATCGAGGAGTGCAAGATTTTGGGGTTACCTTTTACTGAAGCCATGCTGCCTAACCAGACAGCAAAGAATAAAATAAGAATCTTTTTCATCGTTGTTTTGTTTTGATTTGCATGCGAAATTACATCGTTGAATTATGATGCCAAAACAATAACAACAGAGATAATTAACCAAAAATTAACCTCAATGTAATTGACTGATTATGAAGCCGTTCTTACATACAGACGATTCAAAGACCCAATATTTCTTCATCAAGTTTCTTGGAATTACCCTCAACACCGAATAATTTTTTCATCATCGTATTGCGTATTTTCGTGATATAGGCAGATGAAACTCCAAGCAAGTTGCAGATGTCCTTTGGTCGGAAATGCAGACGGATAAGGATGCAGGTGTTGAATTCCTTTTCGTTCAAGGCATATTTCTTGGAAGATATAAACTGATAGAATGAGGGGAAAAAGTCTATGACCATCATATACATTTGTTGCCATTCTTCAGCAGAAGGCAGGTTTCCTTTTTCCGCCAACTTGTCAAAAATGTGATAGATTTCCGAATCCTTTAGTTTCGCCTCTGCAATTTCCCTTTCTTTAGTTTCTTTGCTCTGGTATTTCTCAATATCACTCCGTAGAATCTCAATGTCTATCTCCTTTTTCTCTATCAAAAGATTTAATTCTGAAGTGTAATTGTTTAACTCCTCTATATTGCTTTGTGCTTGCGAGAGGGCTGTTTCTATGTTTCTTCCATGGGATCTAAGCCTGATGACTTCCGACTGTGCCTTGGCAAGTTCGGCAATACTCTGTTTGTAATGATGGAGAGCCGCTATACGTTTCTTTCTTTCCCTACGTATAACAATGAAGGTTATAGCGATGATACTAAACGTAGAAAAGCCGATGACCATAAGCCTTTTGTGCATTTTTTCAGATTTCTCGTTGGCCAATCGGGCTGATTCCTGATAACGCGAATAGTCATACATGGCTTTCATCCGTTCCACTTCTTCCGTTGCCATGTTAGCATAGACGGAATCGTTCATCGTATAACTGTAAAGCGCGTATTTGGCTGCAGAGTCTGGCCGATGTGTCTTCTGGAAAAGCAGCGCCAGACCTCTTGATGCGGCATTCTGGTTGTTGAAATCCTTACCTTCACGGAGTTCCTTGCGAAAATAGTGTTCTGCAGAATCATATTTCCCGACAGCCAAATAATAGCGTCCTTTAGGGTAATAGTAAACCTCACGCCCCTTAACTATATCATGGTTTTCGTCAAAGAAACCGGATTCTGATTCGTATATGTCCATGAAGGTCTTGGCTTTGTTCAAGGAATCTTTCTCTACAAGTATCGTAATGGCTCCTCCTAAGATTCCGGCAGACAAGTTCTTATATCCATATCTTCTGGCGAGCACGGATGCTTGTTCGCAAATGGATAGTGCAGAGTCAGGCTTCCCCATTCCTTTATAGGCTGCTATATTTCCCGCCATACCTAATATTGCAGCGAGTGTGTCTTTTGCTTTCCATGAGTATCTGATAGCAAGATTATTAAACTTTAAATCTTCTTCAATCAGATTTTGGTGGTAGAAAACATCGCTCATCTGCCCATAAACTCTACTGAGCAAGGCATAGTCACATTCAATGTCTGTCGTATCTGCATGATTTGCAGCCTTCTGATAATTATTCAGAGCATTAGGGTAGTCATGAATATCTTGGTAAGCGCGTCCAAGGAGATAGTGGGCAAGCATTCGTTCGTTGGCAGTACCGTGGCTTTCATAATAATTGACGAGAAGTTTTTGGATACTGTCAGAACGGAAAACCGTATCGCATTTGTTCTGGGCATTGGTAAGCAACAACAGACGACGCATACGCTGGCTGCGGGATAGTCCGTCATTGCTAATGCTGTCGAGAATGGTGATAGCCTCACTGGAGTTTTCATTTATAACAGCCTCTGCTTGGTCAAGCAAACGCTGAGCCTCCCTACTACCACAGGCGTTGAGTAGCAGAACTAAGACGCATATATGGAAGAATCGTTTCAGCATCGTTTGTTTCTTAAGTTGTTGCAAAGATAATGAAAATAGTTGAAATTTATATTGAAACGCGTATGAAAAATCATAATAGTAAATTTTGAAACATCTCGCAACGCAGTCTACACACAAATTTAGAAATCTATTGACGAGGTTTTTAAATGAAACATGTTTAACACCATTACCCAAGACCGCGTTTTGATGTGCTACCCTTTATGAGAAGGCAATTATTATCAGACATACTCATTTCAGAGGCTAGTTGGTCCATACGACGTAAGGCAATATCCCATTTGAATTGACTAATTTCACCGACAATGGAATCTGCAATGTCCGCAATGCCTTTTGCCGCCTTCTGACGATTATTTTCATCGGATGGATTTAATCCTTCTAGTTGGCATTTTGCAACAATTCCCTGGCCTATTGTACGCTCATCCTTATTGGTGAATACAAGTTTCTTGCTTAGCGCCCAAGTTACTAATGCTTTAGCAGCTTCTTCGACAAGACCATAGAGATTACTCCAATTAACAAAGGCTTCCGTTGCTCCTGCTTGACTGATGAACCTCTCCATCATTGACAAGCGCTTTACTGATTCCTCCACTTGCTTTTCTGCCTTCTCTGCTCTCATGGTCTGTTCCCTGGCTTTTTGTTCTGCAATTTGGGTCTTGGCTTTCTCACGGGCTACTGCTCTTTCATCGAGTTCCGAGATACGTTGTCTCAACGCCATATTCTCCTTGTCCGTCTTAGCAGCTAAGGCAATCTTCCTTTTGACATCGAGATACATCTTCTTGCCGACATCATTGATTTTCTTTTTGTGCAGTTTCGATACGCTGAGTAACTGGCTCTGAAGGGTGGTAACAATCTCTTTAGCCTTGGCATTGCGTTCCTTTTGCCATTCTTCACGCTTCAATATAGGAATAGGTGTGCTGATTTCCCTATCAAGTCGTGACAATGTCATGTTAATAAGGTCTTTAACGGTCAACGGTTCCTTTGAACCTTGGAAGGAGAATGTCATTTCAGCAAATGGTACCGCCTCCAGTTCTTCTTCTGGAACACTCGTTGCAGAAAGCAATTCGTCGATGGCTTCCTGAAGTTTGGTCAACTTACTGTTACTGGCTTCTATGTTCTTCTGAATCTGCTTCACTTCTGCTTTCTTACGTTCAGTATATTCTGCTACCTCTTTGGCACGAATGGCTTCCTGCTCAGCCTTGAAAGTATGAGCGTCGCGCCATTTCTTGTCACTTTTCTTGCCACGCTCCATTTTGAGAGTATTAGCCAACATATCCTGAAGTTCTGACATATCATGACGGTTTAGATTGATGCACTGGCCTGTCTCATGGTCAGTCCAATCAAAAACATAGTGAGCATGGTGGTTCCAGAGAAAGATTGTCGAACCTTCTGCAGAATCGAGATACTTACCCTGCTGATGATCCTTATCCGTCACCAAATGCTCATGGCCTTCATCAAGGTGAGCATAGATGGCTTTGGTCTTGATGTCCCAACGCTGTTCGATTTGATTAGCCAAAGTCTTCATCTGCTCCATCGTCGTATTCTCTGTGATGACAGCAACACCTTCACGGACAGGCTCGGCATTCTTGGGCATCTTCTTGGGTTTCGACAAGTCGAGTTCCCATTCTGGAACAACCTTTTGAAGTCCAGTTTTAGGGTCAACGATTGGGTCGACCGTCTTTTTATCGTAAGCAAGTGTTGTCAATTGTTTTCCATTTTCATCAAGTTTCGCCTTACGACAGAAATGATGGCTGGAATAGCGTTCCTTAGCCTTGCGAATCTCATCGGCTACCGACTTGAAGTCCTCAGCTTCCCAACTCTTGTTAAGATTTGAATACTCGGGATGAACATGCTTCATCTCCTTCTCGCGTCTGTTGTGCTTCTCGGCACCATACTTGGCAGCGCAAATGTGTATCGATGTTTTTTTAGCCATAATTGTATATAATTAACGTGAGTTCGACGAATTAGAATAAGGTCAATTGTCTATCAATAGTCCTTTGAACGGCAATTGTAGGTTTCTTAGGAAAGAAGCAATATGCTGCCAAAGCTCCAAGAGTATTGACAATGAAGTTGTCGAAAGATCTGTGTCTGGAATGTTCCACCTGTGCAATATTCTTAAGTTCATCGTTAACGGTCTCTATGATAGCCCGCTTTCTAA
>NZ_NPIZ01000106.1:0-87316 GCF_002251185.1 Prevotella sp. P5-126 | reverse complement strand
TTTTCTGAACTACCAAACTTTTTCGAGAAAAAAAATGCAGATTGCATGAAACTTTTTTGCAGAGATTGATTTCTGTCAAGCCGCAAAACGGGAACTCCTTATTTATTATATATAAAGGACGTGTGGATGCGCACAAATCTTTTTCTTCATTTCCGATGGCTGAAAAAAGCACCCGAAACGCACCAATGCCGCTATTCCTGAATTCCGTTTTTAGAGGGAAGCTTTGCGGAAATGTGCAAAGAACGGGGGAAATTGATTTTTGCAAGGTCACTATTTGAGTCAATAAAGGACTATTATGGTTGCGATGGGGAGTTGGGATAAAAAGCACCCCCAAGAACAATTTCGCTCTTGGGGGCAGTTTTTCTTTATATCACAACGAGACTACTCGAATATATCTTCTATGTTTCCACCGGCATTGAAAGTTGCATCCAAACCACTTTCATCCATTTTGCATGGATTGTAACCTGGTGGCAGATCGAAC
This sequence comes from Prevotella sp. P5-126, assembly GCF_002251185.1. Taxonomy (NCBI): domain Bacteria; kingdom Pseudomonadati; phylum Bacteroidota; class Bacteroidia; order Bacteroidales; family Prevotellaceae; genus Prevotella; species Prevotella sp. P5-126. The sequence continues at coordinate 86,835 of NZ_NPIZ01000106.1, read as the reverse complement.
ACGGCTTCGGGTGAATAGCCTAAGCGCTTGTCTGCATAAACACTTTTCATGAAATAAGCCCAAATGGGGAGTGCACCTGATGCACCCTGGCCGATACTGGTCATGGAAAAGTGAATGTCGCGATCATCGCCTCCTACCCAACAGCCGCTAACGAGGTTGGGAGTAATGCCCATAAACCATGCGTCGCTATTATTGTTGGTGGTTCCGGTCTTTCCTCCGACTTCTCCCGTGATATTATACATATAGCGTAATCGTCCACCGGTACCTCCATCAATAACTGCTTTAAGCATATAGAGCATTTTGTGGGCGCTTTCTTCGCTGATGACCTCGTTCATGCGTGGTCGGAACTGTGCCACGACATTGCCTTCATTATCTTCAATGCGTGTTACGAGAAGTGGTGCGGTGCGGATGCCGTGATTGACGAATGCAGTATATGCGCTAACCATTTCTGCCACTGTAATATCGCATGGACCGAGGCAGAGCGACATGGATGGGTGTATTTCCGGATTATTGATGCCATATTCTCGCAACAGGGTTACGAATGCCTGCGGATTGAGTTTACTCATGAGATAAGCCGAAATCCAGTTGTTCGACTGCTGCAATCCCCATTTAAGCGTGACCATTTCGCCATAACGGGAATGGCTGCTATTGCGTGGAGTCCACGGTTTTCCTGCCACCATATAGGTTTGTTGGACATTCGGTGCGAGGTCGCATGGCGAGAATCCATTTTCCATAGCGAGTGAATAGAGGAATGGTTTGATGGTAGAGCCCACCTGTCGTCGTCCTTCCATACACATATCGTATGCGAAATGTGTGAAATTGAGTCCACCTACATAGGCTTTTACGGCTCCGTTTTGGGGGCACATGCTCATGAATCCGCAACGCAGGAACGACTTATAATAGCGTATGGAGTCAAGCGGTGTCATGATAGTATCAACTTCTCCATGATAGGTGAATACCGACATTTCTGTTTTGGTATTGAACGACTTTCGTATCTGTTCCTCAGTAGCTCCCGACTCTTTTAGCACGCGATATCGTTCGCATTGGCGTACGGAGCGCATCAGGATTTTGTTGACTTGCTCCATGGTAAGGTTACCGGAATACGGTGCACTCTTCTTTCCCTTTATCTCGCGGTTGAATGCGGGTTGCAGATATTTTACAACATGTTTATATACGGCCTGTTCGGCATATTCCTGCATACGCGAATCGATAGTGGTATAGACACGTAGTCCGTCAGAATAGAGATTGTACGTTTCACCGTTTTTCTTTCTATTCTTATTGCACCATCCGTAGAGTGGATCGTTCTCCCAGTTGATAGAATCCTGATGGAAGCGTACCATGTTCCATGATGGATAGTCGGAGCGCTCTGGTCTTTTGGCCATCATGTAGCGGCGTAGGTAATCGCGGAAATATACGGCGACGCCATCTTTATGATCGTTGACATGGAAATTGAGTTTGAGCGGTTCTGCAGTATATCGTGCACACTCTTCTTCTGAGAGGTATCCTGCTTTCTCCATCTGTGAAAGTACTACGTTTCGGCGTTCGGTACAACGGTCGGGATGGCGCACAGGATTGAAATAGGATGGGTTTTTGCAAAGTCCGATGAGTACTGCCGCCTCGTTGACAGTAAGGTCTTTTGGTTCTTTACCAAAATATGTACTTGCCGCGGTTTTGATGCCCACGGCATTGTGTAGGAAGTCGAAATAGTTGAGATACATGGAAATAATCTCGTCTTTGGTATAGTTGCGTTCCAACTGTACGGCGATAACCCATTCGATGGGTTTCTGGAGCAGACGTTCGATTACACTATGTGCGGTAGATGAATAGAGCTGTTTGGCGAGTTGCTGTGTAATAGTCGAACCACCTCCGGCACTCTTGTGTCCAAGTAGTCCACGCTTGACTATGGCGCGTCCGAGTGCGAAGAAATCGATTCCAGAATGTTCATAGAATCGCACATCTTCTGTAGCCACCAGTGCTTGGACCAGTGCTGGTGCGAGTTGTGAATAATCTACGAGGATACGGTTTTCACGGTTGTAATTCCATGTTCCCATGATTTTTCCATCGGCACTATATATCTGTGTGGCATAGCGATTGATAGGGTTTTGGAGTTCTTCGATGGGTGGCATATAACCAATCCATCCTTTCGCAATGGCCCAGAAAGCCACTACAGCGGTCAGAACCGATGCTCCAAGGAAAGCCCATAGGCATCGCACAAATATCTTTCTCATTATCAGTTAGTGGTGTTTTTATATTTCTGTGCAAATGTACTGCTTTTTGTTGAAATACGGAAACTTTTCGGTCAATAATCAGCAATACGGCACTTCCAAGGTCGGAAGCGCCGTATTCATCAATCAGAACATTTGTCATTATTTCCAGTTAAACCTTAGTCCCATGGTGAGTCCAAATCCGAAAGGATGTTCCTGATAATAGGTAGGTATCTTTGACCCGTTGTCGAAATGATAATTGACCGTTGGTTCTGCATAGATACTAAACTGCCGGTCGATCATGAATTCGCCTCCGAGTCCACCGTCTATTGACAGTTGGAGTGGACGTATGGTAACTTTTTCACTGGACATGGGGTAGCTTTCACTGTCAGGGTTTGATGTGGCGCATCGGCGTCCACTAACCATTTTCTCGACTGTGCCGCCTGCTTTGGCATAGAAGTGCAAGCGTCTGCTATTCCACAGCGTATAGTTGACATGAAGCGGGATTCCCACATAGTGCAGTTTCTGCTCCATCTGTTGAACATAATGCACGCTCTCTCTGGTGAAATCTGCCGTAAGGCGAGTGTATGAGAGTCCTGCCTCGACACTCCACCGATTGTTGATATAATAACGCATAGATACTCCAAAGCGCAATGGGAAGTGGTGTTTATAGTGTTCCTTTGGTGTAGCCGAAGCCAGTTCGATAGGTCGTAATATATCTGGACCTTTCGCCCCAAAAACCTGAGTATCAGCAGGTGGCGTTGCGTCGTACACGACAAGTTCTCCCCCTTTGTTGCCATCATTAGAGAATCCGTTGGAGAAGAATGCCTGCGCCGTGAGACGTTGGCTGTCACCATAAGCATCGTTGCCATGGGTATGTGAGAGATATTCAGATGTCTTCCGCTCACGTCCCGATACATTGGCAAGCGTGAGGCGGTTGGTTTTCGATGTGACCGGTTGAGTCTGCTCGTCGGTAGGGTTCGAGGCTGTTGCAGCAATCGTTTCAGTTGTTTCAGTTACAGCTTTGGCTGTTGTTTCGTCTGTCGCTGCCACAGCCAACGAGGATTGTTCTGTGTTTGCCACATCCACACGTTCGTCGGTTGTTAATATCCGTCGGGATTCCTTCGGCAACCGTTCGGCTTTCTGCGAATGTTGTTCGGACAGAGAAGCCAACAAGGGTTGACTGTCTGACAGAAGCTGCTTTTCTGTTTTTGCTGACAGCTGAACGCCTTGTTTTTCTGTACCGACAGAAGTCTGAATACTGGACTGCTGCGGGTTGAGGTGCGCTGGATTCCACAACAAACTGACTGCCACGCCAACACACAGGATGCCTACTGCCGCCACAGCTATCCATCGTTGACGGTAGAATACAACTTTCTTGGCTGGGCGCTGCTGTGCTGCCACGACTTGCTCCAACTCATCCCATGACAGGAGGGGAGCTGGCTGCTGATAGTCAGCCATCTTGTCTTGCAATTCTTTTCTCCACTGTTCTTTCATAGAATCTATTGTTGGGTGTTTGTATATTGTCTTATCATTTGTGCCAGCAGATTTTTCGCTCTGCTGAGTTGCGATGCCGAAGAGTCTTTCTTGATGCCCAGCAGTTGGGCTATTTCCTGATGGCTTTTGTGTTCGAAGACGTAGAGGTTGAATACCGTTCGGTATCCCGTTGGCAACCTTCTGACCATCTGTTGTATGACATCGGGGGGAATGTCGTTGACAGGCGGATCGTCTTCTTCCGGCACATCAGCCACGTCCCAGTCTATTGTCTGCCATTCGCGTCGTTTTTCTTCGCGCAGATAGCGTAACGCTTGAGTTATCACTATCTTGGTGGCCCATGCTCGGAGCGACCCTTCGCCACGATACTTAAAATCGGAAACATGGGTCAAGAGCTGCACCATACTGTCTTGCATCACATCTTTCAGACTTTCGCTATCAGTAATATAGCGCGCGCATACGGCAGTTAGCAGTCCACCATAACGGTCGTAGAACACCCTCATCGCTGCGGCATTGCCACAGCGAAGTTGTTCGGCCAACTGCTGTTCGTCTGTATCAGTATAGTGCTTCACGATGTTTTCGTTTCTATCGTTATAAAGTGCAAAAGTGGGAAAAACTTGCATAACTGCAATGGTTATTTTTGTTAAAAGACGTTAACTTATAGATTTTCCATGCAAGTTTTCCGCAACGGCAGTCTTTATGTTGACGGAAAGAGGCACCACGATGGTGTTCTATCGCCAAAGAATTTATTAACAAAACAAATAACAGAAAAGACATGACAACAAAGAAAATTATCACTATGCTGATGGGTTGCATGGCCGCCTTTACCTTTGTGGCTTGCAACAGCGACGATGAACCCGCACGTCTGACACCTGCTGAGATTGCTCAGCGCTACGATGTTATCAAGGGTGTACACGACGGAATGATGGTTTATGCACTTTCGGGCGAAGGCACTTCAAACTACAAGACCGATACTCTTGATGTAAAAATCGACATGTACAGCGACTCTGCTTTCGTAATAAAGAACATTCCTCCCAAGGCTTTCACCGTTAATCTGCCCGATGGCGATCTGAAGACAGCTATGGTGAATGCACAGCCTGTGGATCTGAAGTGTGTATATGGCTTCATGCCTTCTACTCAGATTCAGTTTCTGTTGAACCCCTCTACCATGGAATACCATCTTACCTACGGCGACAAGCCTCACAAGGTTAGAGTAGCATTCTACATCAACAACTATAGTTCGTATGGTCTTTGGGATTCAAGAAAGAACCTGATGTACATGCAGATGGTTGTGGCTGGTGTATTTGAAGACGATAGCAACACCAACAAACTGTCGAAAAACCAGGTTGGTCTGATGTTCTATACCAAGAAGAAATAAAACTCATCACTAATACTGAAAAACTTACACTGTTGTCACCGGTCGCAGACACGAATCTGCTGATCGGTGACTTTTTTTGTAGCCCGTCATATTCCCATGCAGGCCAAATACATCCAAAACGACCAGTCAATCCCCCATCTACCTATCCATCGAGGCAAAGGCCGGCAAGCTGCCCTGTCACCTACATACAACCCCAATCCATCAATCGGGCAAGTGGATATGATCAATATCATGCAGAAATACCAAAGAAGAAAAAGATGAAAAAAAGATGGAAGAAACGATGGATAACTCATCTTTAATATGTAACTTTGCACACATGAATATAAAAGAACTACAAGGAAAACGCATTGCCGTGCTGCTCTCAGGAGGAGTAGATAGTTCGGTAGTGCTCCACCAACTGGCTCAGCAAGGATTGCACCCCGATTGCTTCTACATCAAAATCGGTCCTGAAGAGGAAGAAGAATGGGATTGTTCGTCGGAAGAAGACTTAGAAATGGCCACAGCCGTAAGCCATAAATACGGTTGTAAACTCGAAGTAATAGACTGTCACAAAGAATACTGGGAACAAGTGACCACCTACACCATGGATAAAGTAAAGGCAGGACTGACACCCAACCCCGACGTGATGTGCAACAGACTCATCAAGTTTGGAGCCTTCCACGACAAGCGTGGCAAGGACTATGACCTTATCGCAACAGGTCACTATGCACAGACAGAAATAGACAGCGAAGGAAGAAAATGGCTCACCACAAGTCCTGATCCGGTAAAAGACCAAACAGATTTTCTTGCACAGATATATGACTGGCAATTGAAAAAGGCACTCTTCCCCATTGGACACATGATGAAGGAAGAGGTGCGCGAAATTGCAGAAAGAGAACATCTGGTAAACGCAAAGCGCAAAGACTCACAAGGCATCTGCTTCTTAGGTAAGATCAACTACAACGACTACATACGCAGATACCTCGGAGAAAAGCCAGGCGAAGTGGTCGAACTGGAAACAGGAAAGCGCATCGGACAGCACCAAGGACTATGGTTTCACACCATCGGACAGCGCCACGGACTGGGTTTCGGAGGCGGACCATGGTTTGTGGTTAAGAAAGACGTAGCAGAAAACATACTCTATGTCAGCCACGGATACGATCCCAAGACTGCATACAAGCAGGATTTCAGAGTGCATGATTTCCATCATCTCACACTCCCACTCGATCCACAGCAGACCCATATTACCTTCAAGATACGTCATACACCAGAATACCATCCCGCCACTATCGAGCATGAAGGCGAAGGACAATTTACCGTACACTCCACACAACCCATCCACGGAGTGGCACCAGGACAATTCTGCGTTATCTACGACGAACAGCACCACCGCTGCTTGGGATCGGGAGAGATAACCGTATGAAAATAAATCGACGAGAATGTTTTGCTATTCGTCACTTTTAATGTAACTTTGCAAATTATGATACAACCCTCCATCGACAATACAACATGGAAAGAAAACGTCATCCTGGTTGATGCAGACTATATCGACAGGGTGACATTCGACCTTATCGTCAACTTTGAACGCATGATTGGGCGCCAAATACCCAAAGCCGACATGGCAAAATGGATTGACTGCATCGCACTCGACGGCGGTATGCGCGAGGGAAAACACGAGACTCAGGTCATACTGATACACGGCAAAAACAAAAAAGGCATGGATAATTTCATGCCTTCAACATTCGACGGAGAACTTGATGGAAAAGCCTTCAGCGATTCGCTCGGCGAATTTCAAATCAGTTGCGTAACCGTAGAAGAACTCGTTTCGGCAGAAGAACTCTTCACCGATGCCATGCAAATCATCGCAAATAGCGCCGACGTGAAACGAATGATGATTATCCCTGATGCTGAAAAAAACATCGAACAGGTGAAACAGGGACTCCGACATGCTGACCCCGAAAAGCACATTACCGTGTTTAGCATGCAACCCATAGCCGGAGGAAACTTCCGACAGGAAATACTCGGATACTCGCTCATGGCAGCACTCGGCATTAGGGGAGACGAAATAAAACCCTGAAACGATAACATAACTAGAAAATTATAAAAACAATAATAAAAATAAGAAAATGGGAAAAGTACTGATGATTGGTGCAGGTGGTGTGGCCACCGTAGCCGCATTTAAAATCGCACAGAATACCGACGTGTTCACAGACTTCATGATCGCATCAAGACGAAAGGAGAAATGCGACCAGATAGTAGAAGCCATCCACAAAAAAGGATACACCATGCCCATCAAAACCGCACAAGTAGATGCAGACGATGTGGAACAACTCAAAGCGCTATTCAACGACTACCAGCCCGAACTGGTCATCAACCTCGCACTGCCATACCAAGACCTCACCATCATGGAAGCATGTCTGGCTTGCGGATGCAACTATCTGGACACAGCCAACTACGAGCCAAAGGATGAAGCTCACTTCGAATACTCATGGCAATGGGCCTATAAAGAACGATTCGAACAAGCTGGACTATGCGCTATACTCGGTTGCGGATTCGACCCAGGTGTCAGCGGCATCTACACCGCTTATGCAGCTAAGCATCATTTCGACGAGATGACACAACTCGACATCGTCGATTGCAACGCAGGAAACCACCACAAAGCATTCGCAACCAACTTCAATCCAGAAATCAATATCCGCGAAATAACCCAAAAGGGACTCTACTACGAGAACGGAGAATGGAAAGAAACTGATCCTCTGTCAGTACACAAAGCACTCACCTACCCCAACATAGGACCACGTGAGAGCTATCTCATGCACCACGAAGAACTGGAGTCACTCGTCAAAAACTACCCATCAATCAAGTTGGCACGCTTCTGGATGACCTTCGGACAGCAATATCTCAACTATCTCGATGTGATTCAGAACATTGGCATGAGCAGAATCGATGAAATAGAATATGAAGCTCCACTGGCTGACGGAACAGGTACGGCAAAGGTAAAAATCGTTCCTCTGCAATTCCTCAAAGCCGTTTTGCCCAATCCACAAGATCTCGGAGAAAACTATGAAGGAGAGACTTCCATCGGATGCCGCATCAAAGGAACTAAAGACGGCAAACAGCGCACATACTACGTATATAACAACTGCTCACACCAGGCAGCCTACGAAGAGACTGGCATGCAGGGCGTAAGCTACACCACTGGTGTGCCTGCCATGATTGGCGCCATGATGTTCCTCAAAGGAATATGGAAGAAACCAGGCGTTTGGAACGTGGAAGAGTTTGATCCAGATCCTTTCATGGAACAACTCAACACACAAGGACTGCCTTGGCATGAAGTGTTTGACGGAGACTTAGAACTCTAATCCACAAACACTACACCTATTTTATAATTTTATAATATATACATTTAGATACAGAAACCTACCATGGCAAAAAAAGAAAACGAAAACGAGACCATCAACGCGCAAAGCGAAAAGATGAAGGCCCTGCAAGCGGCCATGTCGAAAATAGAAAAAGAATACGGAAAAGGCTCCATCATGCGAATGGGTGACGAACAAATAGAGAATGTAGATGTCATACCAACAGGAAGCCTCAACCTCGACCTCGCACTCGGAGTGGGAGGATATCCACGCGGTAGAATCATTGAAATCTATGGTCCGGAATCTTCTGGTAAGACCACACTGGCCATACACGCCATTGCTGAAGCACAAAAGGCAGGCGGCATCGCTGCATTCATCGATGCAGAACATGCCTTCGACAGATTCTATGCGCAGAAACTGGGAGTAGATATCGACAACCTCTGGATATCACAACCCGACAACGGAGAGCAGGCACTTGAGATTGCCGACCAGCTCATACGATCATCTGCTATTGATATATTGGTGGTCGATTCAGTAGCTGCACTCACTCCGAAAAAGGAAATTGAAGGAGACATGGGTGACTCGGCTGTAGGACTGCATGCGCGTCTGATGAGTCAGGCACTACGCAAACTCACAGCCACCATCGCTAAAACAAACACCACATGTATCTTCATCAACCAGTTGCGAGAAAAAATCGGAGTCATGTTTGGTAACCCCGAAACAACTACTGGTGGTAATGCGCTGAAGTTCTACGCTTCTGTAAGACTCGATATCCGCCGCGTCAGCCCCATCAAAGAGGGTGACCAAGTCATCGGAAACCAAGTGCGCGTAAAGGTAGTGAAAAATAAAGTAGCTCCCCCATTCCGTAAAGCTGAGTTTGAAATAACCTTTGGCGAAGGAATATCGAAAGTAGGCGAAATACTCGATCTCGGCGTACAATACAACATCATACAGAAGAGCGGATCATGGTTCAGCTACGACGGACAAAAGCTCGGACAAGGACGTGATGCTGTCAAACAACTGATGAAAGACAACCCTGAACTCTGCGAAGAACTTGAAGCTAAGGTTGTTGAAACCATCAAAAACGAAGAGTAATACACAGATCACATAGATGAAAAGGCGCATCGGAAATATCCGATGCGCCTTTTATCATAGTCCCGTCTCTGGACCATATATACAATCCGAGATTATCTGCGACGACGGGTATGAGTCTTAACAGGAGTTTTACCAGACCCTTCCGAGAAAAGATACCCGAAATAATCTTCCTTCTGACCATCTATATCACCTGTCACATTTTCATTCTTAAAAGTCACATTCTTCGTATAAAGGCGACCTGTAACAGTTTCGGAAAGTGTCAAAGTGACATACCGGCTATTACGCACAGGACGCATACCGTCAATGCGGAAAGTGGTTTCCTTGGCCATTGTCACCACACGACTACCCGCACCATTGCGGATAACCTTCATGGTAGTAGGATACTTCAAATGAACTGTTTTGTTCATATATTGGGCATAATCACCCAAAGAAGCTGACTGCTGGCGCTCGTCTTCTTCCTCAAAAGTAAACGAACCGTAGAACAGATGTTTGGCATTGTCAACAATAAACTCATCATCGCGCATACCACAATTGGTTTTGCTCATGGCCACATTCTGGAAGAATTCACTGCCATCCTTACCCTCAACGATAATCTTTACAGGGAACGAGCGAGTTCCAACACCAACGGCAACAACCTTCACTTTCTGTCCCTTCTCTACCTTCACCAAATCAGCAGCATCGCTTTCATAATCGGTATCAACATAATAATCAGTAGTGGTAGTTACCAATGTCTTGCCAACAAGCAATGAACGAGCAATATCTACATCACCCAGATAGGCTAACGTTGGCACACCTATCTTATTATAGCAATAGTCTTCATAATTGCCGTTGGGCAACTCAAAATAATACTGTTTGTTGTCATCTTGGCAAGTAAAGTTGAGCCGTGCACGACCGTTACTGCCAACAGCATGGCCACGATACACCATCACCTTGCGACGGAAATAACCGTTGCTCACCTCCTTATTATTACTTTCGTCACGGAAGGTATTCACCAACATGTCATATTTTTCAGGCAAAACCATGAAACGCATGCCATCTTGCCAGTCGCACAAACCATATCGAGGAAAGTTACGACCTACGAAATCCTGAGGCTTGTCTGCCTCTTGTGTTGTAGAACCTGCCACCTGTTTGGCATCAGTTTTTGGTGTCTCCACCTTTTTCACTCCTTTCGTCTTCACGATATAGGAATCACTTCCCTGTGCCATAACCGTTGTGGTCATTAGCGCAAGAATACCCATTGTTATCAGCTTTTTCATAATAGTTGTTTATAGTTAACGCTTGCAAAGTTACGATTTAGTAAGGGAAAAACCAAATTTTAAAGCAACAAACATGACCGAATACCATAATTAATATAAAAGCGATAGTACATCATGACACTAATACATGCCAAAATGTCATACAACACCCACTTTTAACAGCTGTCAAACACCATTTGGCACACGCTTTGCTATTAAGTTATCGTTAACATTACGAATATTAAAAATTAAAAAGAAATACATTATGGGAAAAATTATTGGAATCGACTTAGGAACAACTAATAGTTGTGTTGCCGTTTTCGAAGGCAGCGAACCAGTTGTAATTGCCAACAGCGAAGGTAAGCGTACAACACCTTCTGTTATTGGTTTCGTAAAAGACGGCGACCGCAAGGTAGGTGATCCTGCCAAGCGTCAAGCTATCACAAACCCCAAGAACACCGTTTATTCTATCAAACGTTTCATGGGTGAAACATACGAGCAGAGCCGTAAAGAGGCTGAAAGCATGCCTTACACAGTAGTCAACGAAAACGGATATCCACGCGTTGACATTGAAGGACGCAAATACACTCCGCAGGAAATCTCTGCCATGGTGTTGCAGAAGATGAAGAAAACCGCAGAAGACTACCTCGGACAAGAGGTAACCGATGCAGTTATCACCGTACCAGCATACTTCTCTGACTCACAGCGTCAGGCCACTAAAGAAGCCGGACAAATTGCAGGTCTCAATGTGCGTCGTATCGTCAATGAGCCTACTGCTGCCGCTTTGGCATATGGTGTAGATAAGGCCAACAAGGATATGAAGATTGCAGTATTCGACCTTGGTGGTGGTACATTCGATATCTCTATCCTCGAATTTGGTGGTGGTGTATTCGAAGTGCTCTCTACTAATGGTGATACACACCTCGGTGGTGACGACTTCGACCAGGTCATCATCAATTGGCTGGCAGACGGCTTCAAGAGTGAAGAAAACGTTGATTTGCGCAAAGATCCTATGGCCATGCAGCGTCTGAAGGAAGCTGCAGAAAAGGCAAAGATTGAACTGTCAAGCTCTACATCTACCGAAATCAACCTGCCATACATCACCGCTGTTGACGGTATGCCTAAGCACTTGGTTAAAACTCTGACCCGCTCACAGTTCGAGCAGTTGGCACATAACCTCATTCAGGCATGCCTCGTACCTTGTCAGAAAGCAATGGCAGACGCAAAGCTCTCTAACTCAGACATCGATGAAGTAATCCTCGTTGGTGGTTCAAGCCGTATCCCTGCCGTACAGGAGCTCGTCAAGAACTATTTCGGTAAAGAACCTTCTAAGGGAGTTAACCCTGATGAAGTAGTTGCCGTAGGTGCTGCCATCCAGGGCGCCATCCTCAACAAAGAAGAAGGTGTAGGCGATATCGTTCTGCTTGACGTCACTCCACTGACCCTCGGTATTGAGACCATGGGCGGTGTGATGACCAAACTGATTGACGCCAACACTACCATCCCCTGCAAGAAGAGCGAAGTATTCTCTACCGCAGCAGATAATCAGACCGAGGTTACCATCCACGTTCTGCAAGGTGAGCGTCCTATGGCCAACCAAAACAAGAGCATTGGCCAGTTCAACCTGACAGGTATCACTCCTGCCCGTCGTGGTGTTCCTCAGATTGAAGTTACCTTCGACATCGATGCCAACGGTATCCTCAAGGTATCAGCCAAGGATAAAGCCACCGGCAAGGAGCAGAGCATCCGCATCGAAGCCTCTTCAGGTTTGAGCGAAGACGAAATCAATCGCATGAAGGCTGAAGCTGAGCAGAATGCCGAAAACGATAAGAAGGAGCGCGAGCGCATCGACAAGATGAATCAGGCCGACTCTATGATTTTCCAAACAGAGAATCAGTTGAAGGAATTGGGTGACAAACTCCCCGCAGACCAGAAACCCGCTATCGAGCAGGCACTGCAGCAATTGAAGGATGCCCACAAGGCAGGCGACGTTGCCGCCATCGACAATGCTATCAATGCACTGAATGCAGCATGGCAGACCGCTTCACAGCAAATGTATCAGAATGCCGGTGCACAGCCAGGAGCTGGCGCTGGACAGGAGCAGGGCCCATTCTACAATGACCAGCAACAGTCACAGCAGAACACCCAGAAGGATGACAACATCCAGGATGCTGACTTCGAGGAGGTGAAATAAGCACATAGAGAAATAAGAATACAATATCAAATGGAAAGCGTGTAGCTCAATGAGTTACACGCTTTTCTTGTTTTTGGCCGTACACAATAATATTGCTATCTTTGCGTTATTATTATAAACATCTGTACCTTATTTGTACCTGTAAGAAAAAGTAGATATGATGAGAAGAATAGATATTAAGAACTACAAAATGAATGAATTATGGCAGTAGCAAAGTATAAGATAGTACGGAAATGTCCTGTGTGCGGAGAAGAGTTCTTCGCAAGGACTTTGGAGTCCTGGTATTGTTCACCCAAATGCTCCAAGGTGGCGTGGAAGCGTAAGCATGATGAAGAAAAACGCCAACTTGAACTGGACAAGATTGTAAGCAATATGCCCAAGTCTAAAGAGTATATCAGCATAACGGAAGCGTATGCTATGTTTGGTGCAAGCCGCTCAACCATTTATAGGCTCATCTACATGAAAAAGATTTCCTTCATTGAGCCAGAGAAAGGAATACGACTTGTATGCAAAGGAGAACTAATGAATCTGTTTCCGTTAAGACAGTCTCCGCTTGACACCAAGCCAAGGAAACCAGTTACCATGTACCGCATGGAACCAGAGGATTGCTATACAATAGGTGAGATTTCCAAGAAATTTCATCTGGATGACAGCACCGTGTATGCTCATATACGAAAATACTCAATACCGACCCGGCAAATCGGTAATTATGTGTATGCTCACAAGGAATCAATAGACAAACTTTATAAAGATATAAAACCATTATGAAAAGATTAGATTATACTAAAGTCTCCGTCAAATTAAAGAAAAGTGAGTGGAGAGATGAGTGGTTCATCTATCTTGAAGCTTATCCTGTTTATGAGACGGGAAATGACAAACCCAAACGAGTGCGTGAATATCTCAGGAGGTCTATTACTACCCCTATATGGGATAAACGACGAAGCGAGCGAGCCGTTGCTGGTAGAATAAAGTACAAGCCCAAGCGAGATGACAATGGCGTTATTCAGTGTAAATCCAAGCAAGATATGGAAACTTGCCTTTATGCGGATGGCGTTCGAGTCCTGCGTCAAAAAGAGTACGACAACATGGCTCTCTTTACTGACCAGCAAATGGAAATGGCAGAACAAAGCGAACGCTCAAAATGCAATGTTCTGGAGTATATTGAGAAGTTAATCAAAGAAAGAGAGGAAACTGCGTCAGAATCGATAGTTGTCAACTGGCGCAGATTGCACACACTGTTGTCAATGTTTGCCAAGTGTGACTACATACAGTTCTCGCAGATTGACATGAAGTATATTGAGGCATTCCGTTCCTTCTTGATAAAGGCACCGCAGGGTGGTTCTAAGAAAGGAACTATTTCAAGGAATACGGCATCGACGTACTTCTCTATCTTCAAGGCGGCACTCAAACAAGCTTTCGTGGATGGCTATCTGAATTGTGATATTGCTGCCAAGGCTAAAAATATCATGTTTCAGAGTGCTCGAAGAGAGTATCTGTCACTGGAAGAACTTAATATATTGGCAAAGACTCCGTGTGATGATATACTAAAACGGGCAGCCTTGTTCTCTGCACTGACAGGAATGCGACATAGCGATATTCAAAAGCTTAAATGGTCAGAGGTTGAAGAATACAATGGTGGGTACCGTCTCAATTTCACTCAGCAGAAGACTAAGGGCGTTGAATACATGCCTATATCGCCACAGGCATACAAGCTTTGCGGTGAGCGCAAGAAAGACGGAGAACTGTTGGTGTTTGCCGGACTGCCTGACCCTTCATGGATATCTAGGCCTTTGGAACGGTGGGTAAAAGCATCAGGGATTACCAAGCACATCACCTTTCATTGCTTCCGCCACACCTATGCAACGTTACAATTGGCTAACGGTACAGACATATATACCGTAAGCAAAATGTTAGGGCATACCAATGTAAAAACCACGCAAATCTACGCAAAAGTAATTGACAAGAAGAAAGATGAAGCTACAGAAGCTTTTAAGTTGGACATAGATGAATAGTGATTATCATTTGTAAGCACTTAGTATAGAAGACCACTTGTATCAATAAGTCCTTTATTGTACAGGTGGTTTTTAGTGCCTTTCATTTTCAACATTCTATGTAATGATGCTATTGTTTTGGCACTTTAACCTTTCGTGGAAACCAAACATTTATAACAATAAACAGATAAAAATGAAAAAAGACAGCCTTTTTTGGCTTCTCTCTTTTTGAAGAGAGCAAGCGTGTCCACAAACATGTGGAGTGTACAGAAGACTTCTACAGAGAACTGTATGAGTTGTTTGAGATCGCAAGAAGTTGGTATCTTCAAGCTGAAAAGAATCATATGAAGACAGAGTACTTCATAGAACTATTTGAGCGCAGTCACCAATATATTGACTGTGATTGTGCACGTTGTAAGAACTCGCGACAGATGGCAATTGGCATTATTGGTACTTTGTTTAGAGACTCTAAGTGTGTGTCAATAATCAAGAAAAAAGAAGATTATTCCAAGCAGGAACTTATTGAGTTGTTTCTTCAACATGTGGGTACTGGTCTGCCAATCCTTACCCGAAAGAAATCGTCCATCCTCACTTTGGGATGCCAATTGTCAGACAGACAGATGGATTTGTTGGTAGAACTTGTCCAAAGTCACGACATATTTGATTTTGCCGACAACAGTGATGTGCGTAGCGAGTTGTGTCGCCTATTCAAGTGCGACTTGGACGCATCTATCCGTGTAAAGAATGTACGTAATGTAGCCGTACTGTTTGACGCTATGGCTCAATACCATTTGATAAACAATAATTGGCAATATGTCATGGGAGAAGGTCGCTTCTTAACCAGTATCAAAAAGGATGGAACAGAGAAATTCATAACTTCAAGTTGTCTTTCCTCTTCTCTTTCAAGGATAAGAAGAAACGTTTCCATGACAGCAAGTCAATATGCCATCTGCAAATCCATCGAACAGATATTAAGAGAGGAATAAATCACAATAATTCTGCTAAATGAAAGTAAAAACGTGATAGTTTGGTTGATACTGCCTTACTATCACGTTACTTTTTCTATTTAGTGACAGTCTCCCCATAACTTTGCATCAAAAATCATAAAAAATAATTAGCATGGAAGAAAATAGTATAAGATTTGAAGATATTCCCAACGCTATAACGGGGGTACTGAAAAAGCTGTCATCATTAGAAGACAAGATTGATGGTATATATGAACTTGTTCAATCAGAAAAAGAAGAAACATGGTTTACGGTTGCTGAATTATGTGCTTATCTCCCAACACATCCGGTAGAGCATACCATATATTGCTGGACAAGCAATCGGGAAATACCGTTTCACAAGAGAGGCAAACGCATCATGTTCCTCAAATCTGAGATAGATGAATGGCTTCAAGGAACCAAGGGCAAATCGAAGAACGAGATTCAAAGAGAAGCAGAGGAATATGTACTATCTACACAAAGAAAGAATAGACGGCTAATATAACCGTGCTACTGTCTGTAAACAATTTAATTAAGGTACGTGACACATGAATGAAAGACATTTTAGACTCTATGAGCGAATTGTCGCAATAGAAGACAGTTTGGAGGCTTTGGGACCTATTGACAAACTAATAGAGCGAATCGAGGAATTGGAGAAGATGGTCAAGCAGACCAAAACCGTCTTGGGGTTTGACGAAGCATGTAAGTATATTGGTGTTTCTGAAAGCCTGCTATACAAACTTACAGCCGCAAAAGAAGTTCCACACTATAAGCCAAGGGGAAAAATGCTGTATTTTAATAGAGAAGAAATCGACAAGTGGCTGCTCCAAAACAAACAAGAGGTCATTGGAATGGTAACGAAAATAGAAATTGATAATCCGAAAGAATGAAAATGGAAGAAAATAACAAACATGTACAGCCTAACTCAAAAGAGGAAGGAGTACAGCGTCTCAATCGCATATTGAGCGAATCGTTGATAAAGGCAACAGATACTTATAAAACACCTCCTCAGATTATATGGGTTGATAATTCCAGCATAGCCACATTGGGCAACTTCAGTGCTTCTACTGGTAAGGCAAAGGCGAAAAAGACCTTCAACGTGTCTGCCTTGGTAGCCGCTTCCCTCGCCAACGGCAAGGTACTGAACTATCGCGCCAGTCTGCCAGAGGGGAAACGCAAGATACTGTATGTAGATACGGAGCAGAGCCGCTATCACTGCCATAATGTGCTGGAGCGCATCCTGAAGCTCGCTGGTCTACCTACAAGCATCGACAACGAGAACCTTGACTTTATCTGTCTGAGAGAGTACACGCCCTCCGTCAGGATAGAGGTCATAGACTATGCGCTTGCCCAAGACCAAAGCTATGGACTGGTCATCATCGACGGAATCAGAGACCTGCTTCTCGACATCAACAATGCGGGAGAATCGGTCGAGGTCATCAACAAGATGATGGAATGGTCATCAAAGTATGACCTGCACATCCATTGCGTATTGCATCAGAACAAGGGCGACAATAACGTGCGCGGGCATATCGGTACGGAGATGAACAACAAGGCAGAGACGGTGCTTGTCATCACCAAGAGCACCACCAATCCCGACATCAGCGAGGTGAAGGCGATGCACATCCGTGAGAAGGAGTTCAAGCCGTTTGCCTTTACAGTCAATGAGGAAGGGTTGCCAGAGATTGTCGAGCACACGCCGGAGAAGGAAGAAGGTGACAAGCAACCGTCAAGGTTTACTTACCAAGACTTGACATCCGAACAGCATAACGAGGCGCTGACGGCTGCATTCAAGGAGAAACCTATCAAAGGATTCGATCGCATGGTGGAGGAATTAACGCAAGCCTATGCAGACATTGGCTTTAAGCGTGGCAGAAGCGTCATCATCAAAATGCTGAAATACCTGATTAACGAGCAAAAGCTCATAGTGAAGCGGGATAATCATTACTATTTCGGATATACACCTGCCGAGATTGACCTGTTCCATGAAGAGGAATAAAAACAGTTCAGAAACCAGTTTAGTTTACGTCCGTACCTATATATAAGAAATAAGGCCAAAGTAAACCGAAATCGGAGGCTGAATTGGGAAGCGGAAAAGTAGTTTAGCAAATGGTTTAGTTTACGGGTGTGCCTATATAGGAGAAAGGGTAAAGTAAACTGTTTCCATGGACAAAGTAAAACCGAACAAATGAAAGTACAATGAATATTGAACAATCGAAGAAACTGAGCATTATAGACTTCTTAGACAAGGAGAATGTAACGCTGAAAAAGAAGAAGGGCAATGCCTACTGGTATCTGTCACCCTTCAGGGACGAGAAGACCGCATCGTTCAAGGTCAGCAAGAAGGAGAACCTGTGGTACGACTACGCCATTAAGGAGGGCGGTGACCTTGTGGAGCTGGTAAAGCGTATGTATAACAAACAATCCGTTTCCGATGCCCTTGCCTACCTTGCGTCCAAGAGTATTGCCACTGTGGATAAGGCAATCGAGACCGCTATCGCAGCCAAGGAATACACGACAACCAAGATGAACGATGTGAAGCTGCTCCCACTGAGCAACCATTCTCTGCTGTCCTATTTCAGTAGCCGACGGATAGACATCACCATTGGCAGGATGTATTGCAGGGAGATACACTACAAGGTTGAGCAAAAACATTACTATGGCATTGCCTTTGGCAATCTGAGTGAAGGACATGAGGTGCGCAATCCCTATTTCAAGGGCTGCATCGGGCATAAGGACATCACCCTGCTTGCCCATACGTTCAACGAGTGGCAAAACGGTTGTCTGGTCTTTGAGGGCTTCATGGACTTCCTTGCTTATATGACCCTCGTTAAACAGCAAGACCGATGGTTTGTCGTTGAAAGCCCTTGCGACTATATGATACTGAACTCAGTCGCCAACCTCAAACAGGCATTGCATTACCTTGACCGTTACACCCACATCCATTGCTTCCTCGACAACGACCAGGCAGGACGCAAGACGGTTGAGAGCATCAGCAATGTATTCGAGTACAGGGTGACGGACGAGTCCTTCAGATATGCCGACTACAAGGATGTCAACGACTATCTGATGAGGAAGAAACGAACGGCATCTGAATGACATTATAAAGACGAAAACACCATCATTTGATGCAAAAATGGCTCAAATGCATTGAAATTACATATCAAATCTGCACTTTTTCGCCCAAACATGCTTGATTCTCAATTATTATCCTTATTTTTGCATCGTTTTAATACATTATTAAAATGTAGCAGAATGGAATTGAAAAAAGAAATAAGGATATTGGGCAGACGCTTTGAGGTGGAACCTCGTGCCAAGGAAAGCCTGAAAGGCATCACGGTTGGCGAGAAACTCTCATACCGTTTCTATGATGGCACATACCAAGGCACGCCCCTGCTGTTCGTTGAGCCCAAGAAGGGCAATCCCTCTCCACGGACTTGCGCCATCACGGGCAAGCGGTTGACCGAAGCCCTGGGACTGCCTGCGGTGTTTATCCTTGCGCCCGGACCCACCTACGAGCGACACAGACTGGCAGACAAAGGAGTCTTCTTTGTCATGTCCGAGGAATATGCCCATCTGCCAGGCATCATAGCATTGGAGAAGACAAGCAACAGGAAGATTGCCGAAGTATTGACCCCTGTGGCGCAATACATACTACTCTATCACCTACAGGTGGGCAGTATTGAAGGAATGTCGCCAAGGGATATTGCACCGTTGCTTCCATATTCTTACGAAAGCGTCACGTTGGGTGTCACCTGTCTTGAAGATGTAGGACTGTGTCAAAAGATTCAGAACGGACAGCGCAGCAAGGTGGTACACTTCGAGTTGAAGGGCAAGGAACTGTGGGACAAGGCTCAGAACGTCTTGCTGTCACCTGTGGAGAACCGCATCTTTTGCGATGACATACGCTTGGATGCGGAATACCCCGTATGCGGCATCAATGCCCTGGCACATTATTCCATGCTTAATCGTGACCGGGAAGAGATGATAATGATGACAAGCAAGGAATATCGTGCCGTCAAGTCGGCTGATGTCATGGAGAATCCCAACATCTATGACGGCAACTATATCATAGAGGTATGGAAATACCCTGTTGTCAGCAAAATGGGCGACAAAAGCCAGTGGGTTGATCGCCTTTCCCTTGTCCTTTCGTTGAGAGATGATGATGATCCGAGAGTAGAAAAAGAAGTAGAACGAATAATCAGTGAACAGAAATGGAAGGATTAGTCAAGTTCCGTGAAGCATTTGCGGAATACTCAGAAAACTATGTGGTGATAGGCGGAGCAGCCTGTGACATCACCATGACCAATACCGTGGTGCGTCCACGCGCCACACACGACATCGACATGATAGTCATCGTAGAGAACATGACCGAGGCTTTCGCCAATCGCTTCTGGCAGTTTGTGCGGGAGGCTGGCTATCGACCTGAAAAGAGGAAACAGGAGGCTGGTGAGCCACCAAGGTATGAAATGTATCGTTTCCTTGATGGTAAAGACGGCTATCCCGAGATGATAGAACTGCTGTCACGCCACCCCGACGTGCTTGGAGAGCCAAAGGGATTTGTCATAGAACCTATCCCGACCGATGAAGATGTGTCGAGTCTTAGTGCCATCATCATGGACGATGATTACTATCACTTTACTATCGCACACAGCCAACTGACTGATGGCATACGCCATGCCAATTCCGCTGCCTTGATAGCACTGAAGGCAAGAGCCTACCTAAATCTCATGGCAGACAAGCGGGACGGCAAGCATGTGAACACCAAAGACATCAAGAAGCACCGTTCGGACATCCTGAAAAATGTGGTCATAATGACTGAGGACAACATTGAGGCTCCTGCTTCAATAGTGGCATGTATAAGGGAGTTTGTCGCCTCCATCAGAGCCGACTGGTCAACTCTCGCAGAACCATTGTCAAAGTCACTCGGTCAAGACGAGGCATTTGTGACCGGACTGTTAGATCAACTGGATGAATTGTTTATAGAAGCATGACCAATATGAAGATACAATACGCATCCGACCTGCATCTGGAGTTTGCCGACAATTGGCGGTATCTGAAAGCCCACCCCTTGGAGGTGACGGGCGACATACTGCTGCTTGCCGGCGACATCGGCTATCTCGGCGATGACAACTACTCCAAGCATCCCTTTTGGGACTGGGCATCGGAGAACTACAAGGAGGTGCATTGCTGCATGGGCAACCATGAGTTCTACAAATATTATGATGTGGCGACACTGCCCGACGGCTATCTCTTGGAGGTACGTCCCAATGTATTCAGCCACTACAACGGTATTGCGAGGATTGGCGACACCGACATCATCCTCTCCACCCTTTGGTCGAGGATTCCTTTGGAGGACGCTTACTTCACCGAGCAAGTGATAAGCGACTTCCGCCGTATATTATATAAAGGTGAGCTGATGACCCATGCCCAATTCAATGCTGAGCATGAACGTTGCCTCACCTTTATCAAGGATGCAGTGGCATATTCGCAAGCAGCCCATAAGATTGTTGTCACCCATCATGTACCATCGTTCCGTATGCTCCACCCAAAGTTTCAAGGCAGCAAGGCAAACGTGGCGTTCACCGTAGAGTTGGAGGACTATATCACCGATAGCGGCATAGACTATTGGATATACGGACATTCGCACACCAACATCGATGCCAGGATAGGCAACACCCAATGCTTGTCCAACCAGTTGGGCTATGTTTTCTCTAACGAACATCAGGACTTCTCCCATGGCAAGTACCTGACCATATAGCCATCCACATTTTTTTCATCCACCCTCTTTACAAGCTCTTCCCTATCGGAAGGGCTTTTTTTGTGCCTTTCGAGTTTGATTTTTGAGTATGATTGCGAGTGTAATCAAAATTAGAGTTAAGATTTGGCTCCGCGGAAAGTCATTTCGGTTTAAGATTGAAGAAAAGGTAGTTCCTTTGCATCGGCAATAAGCCAAACCATAGTAAAATCAAACTTGAAAATATGAAGTCATTTGTAATATTCGCCATTGTCGTGACCATAATCTATGTCATCTACTATACGGTCATCATCGTGCAGGATCTGTACGGAAAGCCCAAGGACGAGAAGTCACAGGGCGAGTCGTTTGATGTCAGTGACATGACCGACGAGGAAGAGTCGATAGCGGTCAGCGAGAGCGACGGTGGTTTCAGCGTAGGCGACAACCAATATGAGACAGCCTACGAGGAGAAGCAGCTTGCAGAGCCTACAGAGGAGGCAGCCGCCACTGCGGAAGAGAGCAAGCCTCATGTGCTTGAAAAGATACAAAGCGCAATCGAGAAGAAGATGGAGGAAGTGAATACCACCTATTCCGACCCCATGTATTCGGAAGAATTGAACAACACCATCATCGCCCGCGGTCTTCGTCACAATGGACGTGACATGGTCAAGGTGGAATCACTCAATAATGAGATATGATGTCAAAAACAAGAAGTGCATTTCTATCATTATATGCCGCTTTAACCCCAGCTCTGGCCAGTGCTAAGTGTGGCAACGTGGACTACAGCTGGGGAGCGGACGCACTTGCGAGTGCCCATGACTATGCCGTGACGATGATGCTCTATATCGTTTATCTGTGCTATGCAGTGGCGGGCATCGTGGTCATAGTCAGCGCCTTGCAGATATATATAAAGATGAATACGGGCGAAGAAGGAGTGAAGAAGAACATCATGATGCTGGTGGGAGCCTGCCTGTTCCTCATAGGAGCGACCATCGTCTTCCCCGCTTTCTTCGGTTATCAGATTTGAGATACAGGTGATACGAGATAAGATAACTCAAAGTGTAACAAATTAAAAGGTAAAAAGAATGTTTGAAAGGATTAACAAGAAGGTGAAGGGATTCTTCTCTTCACAGCGCATGAAAACGCTCGCCCTGATGTTGCTTGTCGGCACCACCGCAGCAATGGCACAGAACGCAGCCGGCGACTACTCGGCAGGAACGACCGCGCTTACCACAGTGACGGAGGAGATTGCCAAGTATGTACCTATCGTGGTGAAGCTCTGCTATGCCATTGCAGGTGTCGTTGCAATTGTCGGAGCCATAAGCGTTTACATCGCCATGAACAACGAGGAACAGGACGTCAAGAAGAAGATCATGATGGTCGTCGGCGCATGTATTTTCCTCATTGCAGCAGCCCAGGCACTGCCTCTGTTCTTCGGCATTGGAGGTTAAACGCAGCGTGAGATTGTGAGTATGTAGAACGTTAAAACACTGACAGTTATGGCAGATACAAAGCAAGAGCGTTTTCCGGATTATCCCATTTTCAAGGGACTGCAACGTCCATTGGAGTTCTTCGGGTTGCAGGGACGCTACATCTACTGGGCGGCAGCCACCGCAGGAGGAGCCGTTGCGGGTTTCATCCTCGGCTACTGCATCTTCGGTTTCGTGGCAGGACTCGTGCTGCTAGTCCTCGCCGTAGCTGTCGGTGGCGTTCTCATCGTCATGAAGCAGCGCAAGGGCTTGCACAGCAAGAAGAGTGACAACGGCATATTCATCTATGCCTATTCAAAGAAAGTGTAAAACAAAAAAGAGAATCCATTATGTCCAAGTGGAAAGCTATCAATGATTGTAAGTGAATGGAGGTGGGGGCATCACGCATGAGGGTGCGCCCGCCTTTTTGCGATTAAAAAAGAAAAAGAACAATGACCCTATACATCATACTCATATTCTCAGCCATCTGCGTGGGCATGGCCATCAGTGTCAAGGCATTCGGCACGGGAGGGAAGCGCAAGCGCATCTTCCAGGACATCTACTTCTCCATCGAGGAAGTGGATGGCATCGGCGTGCTCTATACCAAGACGGGCGAATACTCCGCTGTTCTGAAGATGGAGAACCCTGTGCAGAAGTATTCCGCCAACATCGAGGCCTACTATGAGTTCACCCACCTCTTCGCCGCCCTTGCCCAGACCTTGGGCGAAGGCTATGCGCTGCACAAGCAGGACGTGTTTGTGAGGAAGGCATTCAAGGAAGAGAACGGTGGAAATCATGAGTTCCTGAGCGAGAGTTACTTCCGCTATTTCAACGGCAGACCCTTTACCGACAGCGTCTGCTACCTCACCATCACACAGGAGAACAAGAAGAGCCGTCTGATGTCGTTCGACAACAAGAAATGGCGTGACTTCTTGGTGAAGATACGCAAGGTGCACGACCAGCTGAGGGATGCCGGCGTGAAGTCCCGATTCCTCGGCAAAACGGAAGCCTGCGAGTATGTGGACCGTTTCTTCTCCATGAACTTCCGTGACAAGGTGGTGTCGATGACCAACTTCAAGGTCGATGACGAGACCATCGGCATGGGGGACCGTAGCTGCAAGGTGTATAGCCTTGTGGATGTGGATTATGCCAACTTGCCGTCGGTCATCCGTCCCTACGCAAATATCGAGGTGAACAACACCAGTATGCCCGTTGATCTCGTGAGCATCGTCGATAGCGTGCCCGGAGCCGACTGCGTGGTGTTCAACCAGATGGTGTTCGTGCCCAACCAGAAGCGTGAGCTTGCCCTACTCGACAAGAAGAAAAACCGCCATGCCTCCATGCCCAACCCCAGCAACCTGATGGCTGTAGAGGACATCAAGCGTGTGCAGGAGGTGATAGCCCGTGAGAGCAAGCAGCTCGTCTATACCCACTACAACCTCGTGGTGGCAGTGAGCGGCGACACCGACATACAGAAATGCACCAACCATCTCGAAAACTCCTTCTCGCGCATGGGCATCCACATCAGCAAGCGGGCCTACAACCAGTTGGAGCTGTTCGTCAACTCTTTCCCCGGCAACTGCTATGGCATGAATGCCGACTACGACCGATTCCTCACCCTCGGCGATGCCGCCACCTGTCTGATGTACAAGGAGCGCATCGTGCATAATGAGGACACCCCGCTGAAGATATACTATACCGACCGCCAAGGTGTGCCCGTAGCCATCGACATCACAGGAAAGGAGGGAAAGGAGAAGCTGACCGACAACTCGAACTTTTTTTGTTTGGGTCCTTCGGGCAGCGGCAAGTCGTTCCACATGCATGTCATATGGACTAAAACGCATCGAAAAGAACTCCAAACAAAACTTAGAGAAACGTCATAAATAGCTCATTTTCAATACATATTCATTAACATAACGCTCCAACCGCCTATTGCGAGTTTCATCCGTTTATAGTAATTTTGTACCACGGTTGTACCATGGGCAGAGGGACACACGGTTCTTAATGAGGGTTCTTATTTCCTCTTATTTCCCCTTGTTTCCTCTTAAAAGTTTCCGTCAAGGACCATCCCCCATGAGTCACTGCAAAATTCAAAAATAACGGTAAAAATGAATACTACAACTCGCATTCCAATCGTGCTGATGTCCGTAGAGGAAACAGCGCAGGCAGTAAGCATCAGCGTCAAGACAGTACGCAGTCTTATTCGTCAAGGCAGGCTAAGAGCCGTAAATTTCGGTACACGCATGACCAGGATCTATTTGCAAGACCTTCTTGAAATAGCCAAGGGACAAGGTTATCAGGTGGTTCTCCCTTCTTCCCTATCGTTAGAAGGAGCAACGTCCAAGAAAGCACAGAGGCTAAAAGATGCCGAGACTGGCTCAGTCAACAAGTTGGCAAAGTGTCGCAAGACTCCCAGGGCTGGTGAAAGAGCACCTGATGGAGTAACCCACGACACCCATTACACAATGGCAGAGGTGTTGAGCACCTTTAATATCAAGTATGGAAGATTCTATGAAGTCCGCAATCGTTACCAACTCCAGTCAGTTCACGCATGGGGAACGACCTGCTTCAAGAAAGAAGACGTGGAAAGGGTTATCGGGCTTTATAATGAAGAACAGGGTAAGAACATTTCCGATGACTGGTACACCTGCTTCGACATCATGAAACTCTACGGATTAGGCAAGACACAGGTACGCAGATTTGCGGAGACCCATGGAGTGAGAATCCGAAAGTTCAAAGGCGGAAGAGCCAACTACTATCTGAAAGCAGACTGGGAGGCTGCACGCAAGAAGGCAGAGAAAAGCAGTACTACGACCAAGGCAAAACGGAAGTGAGACACAAGTCAAGAGATGGTTCAAACAAACTCATATACGACCCATGCCGTTGCAATTGCTATGCAGCACCCATCCATGTCGGTCGAAACAAACCCACAACGCAGAGTAACGGATATAAGACAAAAAACGCATCCAATACCTGCTTTTAGTCTGATTTTGAGCGTAAAACATACTCAAAAGCAAATTCAGGTTAAATTCTGGCTGTATTTGAAGCCATCTTTGCTTTTCTCTTTTCACGGCAATCTAACTTTGCATCGGATTTGAGAGTTAAAGCGTTGCGACCATGGCTATTCGCATCCACAGATACACATCGGTAAGAATAATAAAAGAATAACAATATGACGAACATTTGTACAAAGGTCACCGTGCGGAAACGACCTATCAAGAACGGACAGACTTCCCTCTATCTGGATTTCTATCCTCCAATCCGCAACCCGAAGACAGGCAAGCTCTCACGCAGGGAGTACCTTGGTCTTTACATCTACACCAACCCTGTTGAACGCTTTCAGCAGGAGTACAACAAAAGTATGATTCAGAAAGCGGAAATCATCAAGTGCCGCAGGACTGAGTCCATCATCAATGAGGAGTATGGCTTCCTCGACCGCAACAAGGGCAAGGAGAGCTTCTTGGAATATTTCAAGAACCTCATGATTGAGCGTGGCAGCAGCCAGAACTGGGCAACCGCCTACATGCACTTCCACAATTACACGCATGGCGAGTGCCGCTTCTGCGACCTTACCGTTCCGTACTGCCAGGGATTCCTCGACTACCTGTTGTCGGATGCCTGTATGCACAACGGCAAGCGCATGATGGGAACAACAGCCAACAACAACCTTACCAAGTTGAAGTGCATCCTTGCCATCGCATACGAGGACGGACTGCTCAAAGAGAATATCGCCAAGAAACTTGTGCGTGCCAAGGCTCATGGCAACAAGCGGCAGTTCCTCACCAAGGAAGAGTTGTTGCAGTTGTCTCAGACTCCTTGCAAGAGTGATGTCCTTCGCCGTGCAGGTCTCTTCTCCTGCCTTACAGGTCTTCGCCTTTCTGACTGCATCAGACTCCAGTGGGAGAATATCGTCAAGTTGGCTGATGGCGGCTGGGGAATGGACATTATCACAAAGAAGACTTCCACCGCTGCAATCCTGCCTATCAGCGAAGAGGCTTTGCAGCTCTGTGGCGAGCGAAGCACTGGACAGGTGTTCAAGAATCTCACGAACAGTACAGTGGCATTGTATCTCAAACCGTGGATAAAGGCTTCCGGCATCGAGAAACACATCACCTTCCACTGCTTCCGTCATACCTTTGCCACCTTGCAGTTGGCAGAGGGAACGGACATCTACACCGTGAGCAAGCTGCTTACCCATAGCAATCTTGCCACTACTCAGGTGTATGCCGATGTGGTGGACGAACTCAAACGTGATGCGGCAGAACGTATCTCGCTCAAAATACCAACAAAGGAAGAGAGTGACCAGACATAAGTGAAAAACATAATCAGGATAACAAATGGAAGAAAACAAATCATTATCGTTCGACCAACTGCCCAGTGCAGTTGGCGAACTTCTGACAAAGGTCAATACGATGATGACTCGTCTTGATGACATTGGTCAGAGAATAGGCAATGCTCCGAGCGAGAATGACCATGTTCTTATGGACATCAGAGAGGCAAGTGCCTTCGTCCGAAAGAAAGTCTCATCGCTTTATGCTTACACATCTGAAAGGCGCATTCCTTTCTACAAGAGAGGGAACACGCTCTACTTCTTCAAAGACCAGCTGATAAAATGGATTGAGGCAGGTGGCTCATGGGACAAGCCTTACGAATCGACCCAGGAGGAACAGGCAGACTTCGAGGCTCATCTGGCAATGTTGCAGAAAAGCAAGAAGAACAAGCCTGCCTCCATGAAGAGGGTCAAGGGCGAGAAAAATCCTGATGGGGAAGAATGGCATGACGGATAAGAGAATCATGTAATCTACTTTTTACGAAAGGGGAAAGAGAAACTATTCATTCTTTCTTTGCTGAGTAATCCGTTTCACTAATAATCAGTTTTTCAAGATGAGTAACCAAAGCATAAAATACGGAATCCTGCTGACCAAGGAACAGCTCGATTTCTTGAAGGATGACAGGCAGGGCTTCCACCGCATGACCGCCTTCGGCACTTTTGTATCAATGGCATCCACCAAGCCAAGTGTTTATCTGAAGACAGGCTTCTCCGCTTCTCTCTCCATCGGGCAGTTTGCCATCTCTACCGTTGAGCTGTCTGCCCTTTGGAAGTGTGACCGCAAGACAGCGGCAAAGGTGGTGGAACTGTTCAATCAGGTGGGCATCCTCTCAACCGAGAGGAACAACCGCACCTCCATACATACGATACTATGCATCGCCTTCTGGTACGTTGACGGCATCAAGGAAGCCATCAAGAACCCCTTCTACAACCGTCAATCCGTGACTTCCGCCACCCAAGAGGAATCGGTGTCCAATGTCCCATCCGATACCGCTTGCTCTTCGGAAGGCAATCTTTCCAATGGCATAGGTCAGCAGAAAGACAGCAGCGTCAATCCTGCCACTACTGACATTCTGCAGCCCCATGTTCCTGCCTCTTATAATACCTCTTCCCCTTTCGTTAATTCTCATGTTATCGGGGATGGACTTTCAGATCCTTCTCCGATACCACAAGACTTCAAACAAAGGGAAAAGGAAGGTGATGACCATTTTGAGTATGAGGTTGGACAGCCGTCAGAAGATGACTGCAATCAAGGAGAAGGGGCATCACCCATTGAGTTGCTGCCGTCTCCTGTCTATGATGACGAGGGCAACCTCTTGCAGCCACCGCCCCATGAAGGACGATGCGAGGATCACACGGAGAGACATGGCGCGCATATCACCCCAAGTCACTCATGATGTCATCTCTACTTTTCCCTTATTTCGACTATTGACGTTCCCGACAGGCAAGCTATCCAGAAGCCGCTACCTCTATTAGCCGTAGTTTTTTTTCGGAGGTCTAAACAAGAAGTACCAGTGTCAGACGGTTTCGCTTCGCCCACCGCTTCCTACTGGCATTCTTGAATGTTCGCAGGCTCACATTGGCTGTCCTGTTATATCAAGTATAAACTTTATAAACCCCATCTACAATGACAAAAGACAAGAATAACAACACGGAGAAAACCTCAAAGAAGAGACCTCCGAAGACCAGACACATTGACGTTCGTTTCACAGAAGAACACTACGACTTGGTAGTACATAATGCCCGACTGTCAGGCAGGAGCAAGAGCACATATCTTCATGACTTAGGCATCGGACACAAGCCATCCCTACCCATGACCGCAGAGCAGGAGGAAGCCTTGAAGGGCTTAATCGGGGCAAGGTCTGAACTGGTTTATGTGCGCAATGCGCTTCATGCCCTGCCACAGACCGAGAGACTAAAACTCTTCAAGAGAGCCGACTTCATGGAACGTTGGCTTCAAGGCATCAACACCCTGATAGAGGAATTGAGCCGCATTAGAGACAAATTCTTGGATATGTTATGATAGCAAAAGCGTCAGCAATTCAGCATGGTCAGGCAATGACCAATTACGCAACCAAAAACAATCGCGCGGACATCGTCAAGACCAACCATCTCAGCGAGGGTCTGCCGCCGATGGGCATGTGGGACGAGATGGTGCTGCATCAGTCCATGTTCAAGCAGAGGTATGCCAAGAAGCCCATCGAACTGACGTCCATCCGCTTTGAGCTTTCCCCATCTGAGGAGGAGGCACGTAACTGGACTATGGAGGACTGGAGAAGATTCCTTGACGAGTTCATTCGTGAGATGGATGGTATCTCCAAGGTGAACCACATCGGCAAGAAGAAAGGCAAGGCTGCAACTTCGGTCAAGCCGACCAACATAGCCAACTCACAATATTTTGCCGCCCTTCACCGTGACTCCAAGAGTGGCATTCCCCACCTGCATCTGGTGGTGAACCGCATCGACATGGACGGTAATCTCAATGATGTGAAGTTCATCGGTGAGCGTGCCGTGATGGCTGCGAAAGCCATCAATCAGCGTCATGGTTGGAAGGATGCCATGGATATTCGTCAGGAACGCATTGCAGAGGTGACCAAAGCCTGTATGGATGTGCTGCGTTCAATGCCGTTCTTTGATTGGGATGAATATGCCGACCGATTGAGGGCAAAGGGATATGACATCGAGCTTATCCGTGACAAGAATGGTCAAGGCAGGGTGCATGGCTACCGCTTCAAGTTCGGAAAAACTACCATCAAGGCTTCCGAACTGGGTGTAGGAAGGAATCTCACCGCATCGAAAATCGGGAATACCTTCCGCAAGCTGCACCCTCAGCCAACACCTGTTGCAGTTGGTCAAAGACCTTCTCCTTCTGTTTCAAACGCTACCACATTGGACAGCAGAAATACGGCATCGCAAGGTGGTCTGTCTCGTACAAGCAATGTTGCCAAACCTGACCTTCCTGCCGGATTGAGAAAGATTATTGAAGTCGATGGTGAGCGTTTCAGCATAGTCATGCCGAGAACTGCTTACGACACGATGAACAGTTGTATCGAAGTTCCCGAGAATGGATCCGCAAGCCACACTGACATTCTGAATGTAGCCATGCTGCTCTTCATGAACTACCTTGATGCTGCCACATCGATGTCTGAGTCATGTGGTGGCGGTGGCAGTCCTGGCAGTGGCTGGGGACGTGATAAGGACGATGATGACCGTGAATGGGCAAGACGTTGCGCAATGCAAGCAAACACACTCTGCAAGCCGATAAAGAGAGGCATGAAACGATAACTTTTCAAACAAGAACGGTATGGGAAGAAACAAGAAAGATGCCACACAGGATGTGCTTAACCTGTACAATCAGATGCAGGAGGACGAGAACATCGAGAGTGGCAAGGAAGAAATCAAAGTGACCCTGAAAGAGATTGAATCAGCCAAGAAAGCACTCTATGAGGCAAAGGAGGAACTGGGCAATGCCTATCGGAGGTTGGAATCAACGAAAGTGGCACTTATGGCTGCCCACAGGAGCACGGACAACATCGTGGATAGTATATGCCATGCCATAGTCAAGGCAGAGCAGAGCAACCTCAAAGTCGGCATCAACGATGAAGGAGTTGCCCAGTTGGATAAGCGGAACAACACCGCCATTTCTGCTTTCAAGCAAGCCCTTGACGAGCATGAGAAGCGGATAAACGACCTGTTCACTCACCAGCAGAAAGAGCTTAAACGAATCCGCAATATCGAGGAGGGTGCATACTTCAACGGTAGCACCTATGCCTGGATGTTCGGCTTGGCTTTCCTAAGTTGGTCTATCATCTTTGTTGAAATCACCATTTGGATATGCATCACACTTTTTTAGAAAACTCAAAACATCAGAATCATGACAGACAACGAATACAGCAAGGCAAGAAAAGCCGCTGTTGATGCCCTTATCTACTGGGCAAAGACAGGCATGAGAGAGTTCACCATGCGTGACGCAGTAAACGACTATCTGGAGGCGAGCGGTGCTAACCGCCCCTCCATCGGTGGCGAATAGACCATCCTTGCACACAGAAAAAATGCAGCCAACCGACGGGCTGACTGGAAACTGAGCTTGCGGGTCGGTTTCGACATCTTTGACTTGTAGTCGAATGTCTGAAGACGGTGACGGGTATAGCGATAATAGAATACATTCTCCATGTCCTTGTCGGCATAGGTGGCGAGTTCTATCGGCAAAAGACTGTTCAGGTCGTTGCCAATAGTAATACCCTCAATGTCGCTGCCCGAGGAGTGACTGATCTTCATTCGGCTGCCTTCATTCACAGCCAGACGGTCGCGGCCGCTGCTGTCAGCCACACGTCCCAACTTCATCACAGCCTCATGAAGCTGCGGATAGCGGTCCTGCAAACGGATAAGACTCAGCCGGCGCATAAACTCAGACTCCGACCACCTGCCATCCATCATCTTCCATGCCTGTACAGCCTGCTCGTCGCTGACGCTCTCGTCTTTCAGCGTCTTGTGGACATCTTCGAACATCCGCTGAAGATTCTGCTTCATATTGGTGCCGCGTCCGGCAATATGCTTTTCTTCCTCTTGCCTTAGATGCTCGGTGATACTCTTGCCCCAGTCGTCAAGCAGCTTGTCTTTTTTCTCCTGAGTTATCTGATCACTGAACATACGCCTGTAGAACTCACCGTCGAAGCCATCGTCTTCATGTTTCTCACCGATGGAAGAAATCCATTTCTGCCAATGATCCTGTTTTCCCTGACTCAGATTCTCCACCTCCCCCATCTTATTTGCCTCGACACGCATTGTCTGTGAGAGAAACGCCTGGTGGTGCATGCAATCAACAATAAACCGTCCTACTGTGGTAAAAAAGATCTTGACACACATCTGGCTCGAGAGTACTCGGACCTTCACCTCCGGATCACTCATCAGTCTGGCAAGATACTGCAGCATCGGGTCTTTGTACTCGCGCCACGGCTCATCTTCGGGCCATGCAATTCCCTGTCCGGCTATCTCTCCGGTCTCACAAAAATAGTTGAGCATGCTGAAGTAATAAGACAGTTCCTTGCTGTTCCCGCTGTAGTTCTGCGTGAACCGTGCAAAGTACTTCTCTCCGGCAGTGAGCATGTCACTGTCTTCCAGCTTGAGATGATCAGATAAATCAGTCATAGAGCTTCTGTGTGTCCTGTCGCGTGAATGCTACATCACGATAGATTTCCCTTACGTACTCCCCCACTCTCTTCTTGTCGTCCTCGGCAATGAAGAGGTTGTCGCTGATACGTTTCTCCATTTCCTTCAGGTCATCAGCGAGAGCGTCTATCTCCTGCTCGTAGTTGCGTCCGATGTCCTGCAGTTCTGCCCCTAACGGGAGCTTCATCTCTTTCGTCTTCTCAATGGCATAGCAGTCACCGAGAATATAGACATGGTCGTCATCACGGTTGAGCATGACGGGAGCACTACCAAGCGGAGCACCGAAGGAGCCGTCATAGGTGCGGAGAATATTAACGTTCTTACGCTTGCTGTCCTGATAAAGAATACCCTCCATATCCAGTTCATCCGTACCATGCTGTGGCAGACTCTGATAGTCGCAGGCCATGATATAGCAGTCACCCTCCGGGTAACCGACAAGCTTGTAATAGAACTCATCATAGAGCTTCTTATCCGCATCACGCTCGATCTTTCGACTGGAGATGCGGTTGGCTGCTCTTGCAGCCCGGGCAATCTTGATATCTCCCCCCAATGCCTTTTTCATTTTCGCCAAGCGCTCACTGAAGGACATGAAGGTTCCACGGATGACGATACGCCGTATCTCATCCCGCTCCTCCGGCTCTTGCCACAGACAGTTGTAAACCGGCAGAAGATCCTCCGGCTCCACCGACTCTCTGTCCTGAAGGAAGGCTGACGTACGAAGCAGGTTGACGATCTTTTTCCAGCGGCGGTCACTGACATAAACGGACCGGCGCTCATCGGTACCATCAATGGCAACGGACTGCAGTGACTTGCGGATCTGATGGATGATATGAAGGGCATCCTGACTCACGCCAATCTTACTGATTCTCTTATGCCAGTTGGTATATTCGTCATTGGTTATCAGTAACTCAGAAGGGACAGTGATTTCCTCGTTGCCATCATCCAGCAGCATCTTGTCGAAGTTATCGTCCTGTTTGATGCTCTTGCTTTCCAGGCGGATGATGAGACGGTCCCAAAGCGCCTCCAGTCCTTCGCCCTGTGCCGGCAGCTCGTTGCTGGCTGCAATGAGCAGTTTCAGCGGCAGGCTGACAAGTCGGTTGCCGTTACGGAAGACCTTCTCGTTGATAACCGTGAGCAAGGTGTTCTGGATCGCCGGTCCGGCTTTCCATATTTCATCGAGAAAGACGACATCGGCTGTAGGGAGATAGCCTTCGGTGACACGCTCGTAATCGTCGGAGTCCTTCAGTTTACTGATGCTCACGGGACCGAAGATCTCGTCGGGCGTAGAGAACCTCGACATGAGATACTCAAAAGAGCGGGCACCGGCAAAAGCTTTCGACAGCCTTCGTGCCACCATGCTCTTTGCCACACCCGGAGGGCCAAGCAGGATGATGCTCTCCCCGGCCACAGCTGCCAACAGTGACAAGGCTAACTCGTTTTCCTTCTCATAGATGCCCTTGTTCAGTGCATCGAGAAGCTGTTCTATCCGTTTCTTTATCATACTGATTTATGTCCCGAACTCAATGAAATTCTACCTATCAATACTATATATGCTTTTACAAAGATACACAATTTCTGAATTATCAGCAATGGTAAGGCCTCAAAATAAAGCGTCTTGAGAAATAATACGTATAAAACTTGCGCGCTATTATATAAATAGCACTATAGTTGTGGTAGTAATACTAACGATCGACACCATGACAGACACTAAGACTATCTTACTTAACCGCATCAAGAACATGACTCCAGAAGAAAAGGACAAAGCATTGCTCGCCTACATGCTCCGGGATGCCAGCCCCGAGCCACTGTGTACCATTGAGGTTGTAAAAAACAGCATTGGCAGAGGTGTAAGAGGAAGGTATGATGTCGTTATTGTCGACGGCGACGGAAGCCGTCATGTTGTAGACTTCAAGGAACGCAGTGCCAAGATCTTCTATATACTCCTGCTCATGGCAAAGAACGGCATCAACCGGAGCAGTGTCAGACAGGATCATTTGGACAACTACTACAATGTGGGCTGCGTCCTGTATAATAACTTCGATATCGCTAAGCTTGAATCGAAGTCTGATGAGACATTCCAGCAGTTCTTCAATAATGCCATCTCAAAAACTCGTACGGCAATCAAAAGTGCTCTGAAGGGTATCGACAAGCCTGAACATTACCTGATAGCTGACCCAAAGTCGCATAGCAGCATGCTGTTCATACCACTCGTAAAGGAGTATGACGGCAAGGTCACCTTCTGTGCAGACTTTGTAAGAGAGACGGAAGCAGCCCTTTGATCTGTACCTCAGCCTCCTCCTAATGGCATTTATATTCGATATAGCAGAAGAGTACCGCCTGCAGGAGGAGTATGATAGGCACTCCATACTTGAACTTCTTGTGCATCGTCTTATGATGCCACACCTTCATTCCTACCCATGCTCCGACACTGCCGCCTACGACAGCAAGAAACAGCAGTGTCGCTTCGGAGATGCGCCACCAATGTTCCTTGGCCTTCAGCTTGTCAACACCATATACGATGAAGGTAAAGATGTTGACAATGAGCAAATATATGCTGAACTCCTTCATTTCTTTTGAATGAATTGCTGCCATTCCTTCCATCCGCCACGGAGGTTGATAACCTTATATCCCATTTTAGCAAGGGTGTTGGCAGCCATGAGACTACGCTTGCCGGAACGGCAATAGACTGCAATCTCTTTATTCTTGGACAAAGTTTCTACTCGATCCTTGAAGTCTGACTTCAGAACATCAACGTTTTTGGCATTAGGGATATGTCCGGCAGCATACTCCTCAGCCGTGCGGACGTCTACAAGGAATACGGAGTCAGACTTGATGAATTCTGCGAACTGAGCAGCATCAACAGTCTTGATACTGTCAGACTGTGCACTGGCATTGGTTGTCAGGCCAAGCAAACCAAGCAAAAGAGCAATTATCTTCTTCATTATGCAATACTTATTAGTTCCATCTCAAATATCAACGTAGAACAGCCGGGAATGTCACCATCCGTCCGTATGCCATAACCCATCTGATAAGGAATGTAGATCTTCCACTTGTCCCCAGGAGTCATGGCCTGCAAGGCTATCTGCCAGCCCTCAATGAGGTCGCTTACCCGAAAAGCCTCAGGATAACCACGCTGCCAACTGTCGTCAAAGACATGCCCGTTGATAAGGTAACCCTTATAGTTGCACGTCACAATGCTGCGAGGGCCGGGATGCTGACTTCCACTACCCGCAGCCACCACCTCATACAATATCCCTTTCGGCAACTTATGAATGCCCTCTTTATTCTGAAGATCAAGCATAAACCGCTCATTCTTCTGCTTGTATTCTGTCTTTTTGCTCATAGCTCATGACCTCAGCCGAGGTATTCATCATCGCGGACAAGCACCTTCTCTATCTTGCCGATGTACATCGTGTGAAAATCTCTCTGAGGGTAACTCTGATCCACAGTCTCCTTATAGAAGAAATCCTCTTCCTTGAGTTCCTGGGCATACATTTTCCTACATACAAGCACGAGCTTTGCCTGCTCAAAGTAGGTAGTACCATTGGCATAGACTGGTGTCAGACCTGTCTTTGCTATCTTGTCCTCATCACGGCCCGACACAGAGCCTATATAAGCCATCTGCTTCTTGAACGACTTATCCATGACACAGAGCGTGAAATGATCCTCTTTGTCAACAAACTCCTTCGTGTATCGCGACGGGCGAAGGTAAATGGTCGCCACCGGATCGTTGTGACCCCACAGGCATCCGATACCGCCCCATGAGGCTGTCATCGTGTTGCAGCCGTCTTTCTCATTCCCGGCGGTTACCAGCATCCATTCATCACCGATAAGTCTGAACGGATTGAACTTCAGATCCTTATAGCTAACTTCTTTCAACATATTCGTAGTTCTTTTGTTTATCGATGTCAAAATTACAACATTCATTTGACAAGGAAAAATATGATAGCTAAAATTAATATTTTCTTGCCGTTGCTTTAGTGTTCATAAAGAAGATTTAATGAATACTGATTATCCGTTTGATGCCAATATCATGAATGAATTGTTCATCATGACTGACGATGAGCAATGTCCCGATATAATTCTTCAACGTGTCAGCCAATATATCCATACAGGAGATGTCTATATTGTTTGTCGGCTCATCAGCGATGATGATATCCGGAGCCTTCTCTGCGATGAGCAGACAGCACAAGGCCAGTTTCATCCGCTCGCCGCCACTCAGGCATACGCATTTCTTATCCCACGTCTGAGCTGTAAACATAAAGCGGTTGAGAAGCATTTTCAGTTCATGCTCGGGCTTCTTACTGTTGCAGCTTTCCAGCAGACCATATACGGTCTTGTCATTGTCAATACAGGAATACTCCTGGTCGAGATACAAGATATTCAATGAACCTCTTCGCCATATCTTTCCAGTGGTGGGCTGTAAGGAACCTGCAATCAGTTTGAGCAATGTAGTTTTGCCACTTCCGTTATCACCTTGAAGCCAGATCCGCTCGCCGCTTGAGATTGAAAAACTCAATGGATCATCCTGCCATAAGACATTCCGCCCTTCGTATCTGTAAGTTAAGCCATCAGCTTCTATCAGCCGTTTGCTTCCATGCATATCAGAATTGCTGATATTGATTTTCACGGATTTGTCATCGCTGATGGATGCCCGTATCTCATGTACCTCCTGACTCATCCTTTGCAGTTTCTCCTGCTGAACTTTGTTCAGATGAGAGGTTGCTGCTTCCGAGCTGTCACGTCTGTTCCCCATGGCTATGCGGGCTATACCCTGTCCTGCACTGTGCTTTTCTCCCCTTGAGGCATGTTTCTGCTGCCGTTCCATGGTCTTCTGTGCCAATTTCTCAGCTTTCTTCAGTTCTTTCTGCTCGTTCTGAAGACTTGCGACTTTAGCGGCATACTCTGCATCAACAGTCTCCTTGTATTGAGAGTAGTTCATTGGATAGAACTGCATGCCAGTGGATGACATCTCAAAGATGCCCGGCATCAGGTTCAGCAAAGCCCTATCGTGACTGACAATGACTGTGGCGCTGTTCGTCTTCTGGACAAAGTCATAGAGCTGGGCCCGGCCTTTCATGTCTAAATGATTGGTAGGCTCGTCCATCAGGATCATGTCAGGCTTGAATATCTCGATTCCTGCAAGAAACACCTTGGCCTTCTCCCCTCCGCTAAGTGAGGCCAGAGACATATCCGGAGTAATATAGTCTATGCCCCATTTAGTGAAGGCAGCTAATATCTGTTCCTCAAGGTCCCATTCGTCATTGAGAACAGCAAAGTCATTCTCTGTCCCTCGTCCGCCCAAGATGGCAGACAGTGCCTGAAGCTTTTTCGAAAGGCCTAATGCTTCTGCCACTGTCTGATCATTGTATTGACCAAAATGCTGAGGAACGAGATAGAGACGGTCATCGCACAGCACTGTACCGGCCGACGGGGCAAGTCTGCCAGCCAATATCTTTAGAAGTGTCGATTTACCTATGCCATTATTCCCTATAATGGCGCGTTTGTCTCCCGAAGTTACAGAGAAGCTAATGTTTTGGAACAGTATGTCTTTATTGGGATGGATGTACGACAAGCCTTGTACTTGTAGACTCATAACTATTTGCTATTGATGATAATATAAAACCTTAATTCCGCAGCACTTTAGTTTAACTTTCTTTATAAGTTCCTGAGCAACAAAAAGTTGCTCAGGATTTTGCCATGTCAGATTTTTCACCTATCTTAGTGTTGCAAATCAAAATATGTATCAAACCCGACAGACATGGTAAAGGTAGCAATAAAATCTGAGAAACTCTCTCCTTTTGGAGGAATTTTTTCAATAATGGAGCTATTTGACTCCAATCTCTCATCTGTAATCGACTCAACCCTCGGTATGAGATGCAGGCTGTATGGTTATCAATACAGCGAAATCATCCGTTCGCTTATGAGCGTTTATTTCTGTGGCGGCTCATGCGTGGAAGATGTAACGTCACAACTGATGCGCCTCTCTCGTATCATCCTACCCTTCGTACATGCAGCTCTGATACCATCCTCAGAGCCATCAAGGAACTGACACAGGAAAACATCTCCTATACTTCCGATAAGGGCAAGACCTATGATTTCAATACTGCAGACAAACTCAACACATTGCTTATAAACGCTTTGGTTTCTACAGGCGAGTTGAAGGAAATTGAGGAATACGATGTTGACTTTGACCATCAGTTCCTTGAAACGGAGAAGTATGATGCAAAACCGACCTACAAAAAGTTCCTCGGCTACAGGCCTGGCGTATATGTTATCGGTGACAAGATAGTCTATATCGAGAACAGCGATGGTAACACGAATGTGCGTTTTCATCAGGCAGACACCCATAAGAGATTCTTCGCTCTTCTGGAATCCCAGAACATCCGTGTAAATCGCTTCAGGGCAGACTGCGGTTCCTGCTCGAAGGAAATCGTCAGTGAGATAGAGAAGCATTGCAAACATTTCTACATCCGTGCCAACCGATGCAGTTCGCTCTACAATGACATCTTTGCTCTGAGAGGATGGAAGACGGAGGAGATTAACGGCATCCAGTTTGAACTCAATTCCATTCTTGTTGAGAAATGGGAAGGCAAGTGCTATCGTCTTGTCATTCAGAGACAAAAGCGCATGGATGGAGAGCTTGACTTGTGGGAAGGTGAATACACCTACAGATGCATTCTTACCAACGATTATGACTCATCAACAAGAGACATCGTCGAATTTTACAACAAGCGTGGGGGCAAAGAGCGTATATTCGATGATATGAACAACGGATTCGGCTGGAACAGGCTCCCCAAGTCGTTCATGTCAGAGAACACCGTATTCCTTCTGCTTACGGCATTGATACACAATTTCTATAAGACCATCATTAGCAAGCTTGACACCAAGGCTTTCGGGCTCAAGGAAACGAGTCGCATAAAGGCTTTTGTCTTCAGCTTCATCTCCGTACCTGCCAAGTGGATCATGACAGCAAGGCAATACGTGCTGAATATCTATACTGAAAACCGGGCTTATGCAAGACCTTTCAAAACTGGATTCGGATAAAGTCCGTTCCTTATGGTTTTAATCTGCGTATTGCCTCAAGTCGCATTGTGGGGTAAGGGGAAGGTATGCACAAATCGGACAAAATTCACGCTCATACTATCATGATGCATAGTGTTCAAGCTCTTTACTGCAATTGAGATTGCCATTGAGATTGCTTGCGGATTTTAGGTTATTGTAAAAGAGGCAGCACCATTTCAAACGGTTTATTTATTGTAGGGATATTCTTGCTTTTGCTTGCTTTACCCTTTGGCTTTAAGCAATTCTTCAATCCGACCTTTCATAAACCCGGTAAGCGCGAGCGTTTCATTTTCCATTGTTTCCCATTCGTCAGACAG
This sequence comes from Prevotella sp. P5-126, assembly GCF_002251185.1. Taxonomy (NCBI): domain Bacteria; kingdom Pseudomonadati; phylum Bacteroidota; class Bacteroidia; order Bacteroidales; family Prevotellaceae; genus Prevotella; species Prevotella sp. P5-126. The sequence continues at coordinate 46,836 of NZ_NPIZ01000106.1, read as the reverse complement.
GTTTCCCAAATAGGCTTCCTTTGCCGTTTTCAACAGGGAAGAAAAGGTTTCCGGCAATTGGGGAATCACCCACTCCGCAGCAACATCTTTCGTTGTCACGTCTTCGGTTTCTAATGTAAACCACATGCGGGATAGCGTCAATAGCACATTTCTTTCATCTCCCTTAACATTGGAAATCAAACCGGGTAGAGAAAATTGAATAGCCTTTTGTATTTCGCGGAACGGAATCGGGAGAATAAGTTGTTTGCAATCTGCGCCCTTCAGCGTCATACTACTTTTTCTCGCCTGCCATAATAGAATCGCTATATCAGGGTCGAAACACGCCTGCGGAATCATTCCGGCTTCCATCTCTTTCCGAAGCCACTCCCCATACATATACTCGCATTTGGGCGGAAACTGCCACGGAATAATGTCTTTTTGATGGATGACAGTTATCTCCAATGGTCTTTTTTCGGCGCAACCTACGAAGCCGGAAATTTCCAATAATTGCTTGGTCAACTCCTTTTTCGTTGACAGATTCAATTCTTGTCTGGTTATTATCAATATATCTATGTCACTGTCCGGACGCAATTTATTCATTGTCGCAGAGCCATATAAATACATTCCCAATATCTGCCCCTGCAATAGGGTTTCTGCTATGGAAACGACTTGCTTCACTTGTTGTGGGATTTCATTCCGATTGTTCATTGTATTTTCCATATAGATTTGTTTCCTTTATTCTTTGATTAATACAACAGCGTCAAATGCCAGTTCCAAGGCGGTGGATACACTTGCTTTTCCCCACTTCCGTTCTTGGTATTTATGAGGATTCGAGAGCGTGTCGGCTGTAAAAAGCAACATAGCCCATATTACTTCTCTAAATTCTGCACATGCAGCCAGTGCAGAACATTCCATTTCCACTACTTGACAGCCTTCCTCTTTGCGGTATTGCACCATTTCCAGTGTTTCTCGATAAAAACCGTCTGTTGTCCATGTCTTGACTTCCAAATATGGGATTTTCTTTTGATTTAAAGCAAATTTGATTGCACTTATTCCTGCTGTTGAAATCTTTATGTCTCTGGATGGCGGAAGATAATGGTAAGAAGTTCCCTCATCTCTCAATGCAGAAACGGGTATTAAGAATCTGTTCTCCGGAATATCTTCCAATACACCGCAGGAACCGACAGAAATAATTTCTGTCACACCTCCTGCTATTAAATACTCTAAAATCTGGACAGCAGCAGCACTCCCAACCGGAGCCGGACATAAACATATCCTTTCCTGATTATGAAAGCATTCATAGATGGGATATAATTTTGTTGCACTCTCAAATTCATCTATCTGTATTCCACTGTGGGCATGTGCATACTTTTCCACTTCATCCCCCAAAAATGCAAATACGGCTTTTTTAGGGAAGTGCTTTTTCCCATTTCCCGGCTGAAAGATTGCTTTTGATGCGGTATCGTATTCCAAAATAGGATAATCGTGCTTTACTAATGCCATACTATCATCTCCAATAAAAATTTTCTTTCTCACATTTTCTGCATCTATTTTTTGCAAAGTTACTTTTTTCATTTGGCTATACATCAATAAACTCTTAGTATTTTGAGTATATTTTTTCGTGAAGCTATCTTTTATCCCTTAATTCCGCAACACTTTGATTTAACTTTATTTATAAGTACCTGAGCAACAAAAAGTTGCTCAGGATTTTGCCATGTCAGATTTTTCACCTATCTTAGTGTTGCAAATCAAAATATGTATCAAACCCGACAGACATGGCAAAGGTAGCAATAAAATCTGAGAAACTCTCTCCTTTTGGAGGTATTTTTCCAATAATGGAGCAATTTGATTCCAAGCTCTCATCTGTAATCGACTCAACCCTCGGTATGAGATGCAGGCTGTATGGTTATCAATACAGCGAAATCATCCGTTCGCTTATGAGCGTTTATTTCTGTGGCGGCTCATGCATCGAGGATGTCACCACTCATCTGATGTATCACCTCTCGCTTCATCCGACACTTCGCACATGCAGTGCCGACACGATTCTCAGAGCCATAAAGGAACTGACCCAGGATAACATTTCCTACACATCCGACACTGGCAAGACCTACGACTTCAACACGGCAGACAAGCTGAATACACTGCTCCTCAATTGCCTATTGTCCACAGGGCAGCTGAAAGAGGGCGAGGGGTATGACGTTGACTTCGACCACCAGTTCATAGAGGCTGAGAAGTATGATGCGAAGCCTACATACAAGAAGTTCCTTGGTTATCGCCCTGGCGTGGCAGTTATTGGCGACTTGATTGTCGGCATTGAGAACAGCGACGGCAACACAAATGTCCGTTTCCACCAGAAGGACACGCTGAAGAGGTTCTTTGAAAGGTTTGAACAGAACAAGCTTATTATCAACCGTTTCAGAGCTGATTGCGGCTCGTGTTCTGAAGAGATAGTGGAAGAGATTGCTAAACACTGCAAGACCTTCTATATCCGTGCCAACCGATGCAGTTCGCTCTACAATGACATCTTTGCCCTCAGAGGTTGGAAGAAAGTGAAATTGGGCGGTATTGAGTTTGAGCTGGCCTCCATTCTCATCGAGAAATGGAAAGGGAAGGCATACCGTCTTGTGATTCAAAGACAGAAGCGGATAGACGGCGAACTCGACCTGTGGGAAGGAGAATACACCTACCGCTGCATCCTTACAAATGACTACGAGTCTTCCGAGAAAGAGATTGTCGAATTCTATAACCTCCGTGGAGGGAAGGATTAGTTTCTGTTGTTTGTACCGGAGCAAGTTCTGCTACAAGTACCATGACATGTGTTGAAGCAACTGTTCATACAACGGTTGTTACATCCTGCGCATGACATTGCATTTGCAGTTTCTGACAAGATAGGACTTGACAGGAGAGCTGCACCAGCCAAAATAGGCAGAGCACCTTTAGCGGCTCTCTTAAAGAACTCACGACGAGACTGAAGTTCTTCATTCTTACCATTTTTCTTCATAAAATAAAAAATTTAAATTAAACAATATGCCTTTCGGCATTATTTGACAATCTCAATAAAATCAGTAGGAATATACGCAGTAGCGACAAGGCACAATCCCGAGATCTCAACAACAATTCTTTGTTGTCCTGCTATTCTGGCAACTTTTCCAACCACTCCCTTGAAGTCACCAGCTATTACTCGTACTTTATCTCCACTTTTATAGTGACACTGTTCCGCTGTAACAATGCGTACATGCTCACTATCAGTACTTGTTGCTTTGATAAAATTTATCATTGCATTGTATGGTATAATAAGCGGAGGATTTTTACCGTTTGCCTCTGGAGGAAGCGTCTTATCCAAATAATATTTTATAAAAGAGATTGGGGCATCAACTGTCTTTTTCACAAAACTGTCTGATTGTTCCCTTGTGGCGTATATAAAAAGAAAGTTGGGAAGAAGAGGCTGTTGTATTCGCTTCTTCTTCCCAGCAATCACTTTTAGTACATAGTGCATCGGCACGTATGTCTTAATATCATTCTTCTTTGCTTTCTCTACGGCTGCATTTACCCTGTTATAAGTAGCACGAAGAACAAACCAGTTGTAACCTTCCTGCTGGACATATTCCGAGGACACCCCTGTTTGTGAGCTTTGGGCTTCGGGGGAGACATTGGAGGCAAATCCAATGTGAGGAGGTGAATCGCAACCTCGTTTGGTATGCGCATTAAGCAATGCGTTCATATCGGCTTATATGTCGTTGCTCGTTAATAGCAATATAGACATAAAAAGAGCGTGGAAACGTCTGTTGTCTATTCCACAGTCTGAGGCTCTAGCAATTGCCTATCATAGTTGAACAGACAACGTCAGAGCCCACGCCGATATGAATAATCATTTCCATTAGGAGACCATAATAAACAATTGTTGTGCCCGAAAAGGTACAATCCGTGCTTACAGGTCTCCGCAGGAGCGATATTATCACACCCGGGACATCTACCGTTGGCTTTGCTCAAGACTATGATAACTGTTAATTTGCTAGATTACAGACTGTCTTAAACAGAGCGTTAGTAAACGCCTTCATTATGTCTGGACTATCTTTCCCACCCAATGCCCGCTTTGTACCGCTTTGTCATTATGACTCCGCCATACTCAGCACGGCGTAGGCTGCCTTGTATGCCATCACGAAAGAACACGTCTAACCTCAATGGCTATAAACATGGCGATAATAGTCCGCTGCAAAAGTACAAAGAAAATCTCAATACAACCTCATTTTGTTATGGAAAAGTATGTATAAACCTTAAATTTAACCATAATTAACTAAGTCTTGCTCAAATCTCGTATATTTTGTGTAAGGAAATGGCCTCTTATTGGCGTAAAAAGCAAAAGACAGATGCGAATGTCACATCTGTCATTATTGTTGTCGCACATGTCTTTCTTGAAAGAAAGCCTATGGCTGGTTTATTTCAGAATGATTTTCTCCTTTGCTGGATGACATAAGGAGAATGTACTTTTGCCGTCTTTGTTTGTATAGCAGAAGTCGCATGAATTTATAATATCCATGCCAATCACCACATCATAGTCTGAATTGTCGTTAAGCAGAGCCTGAACATTCAACTCTGCTGTTCCTGTTGGAAGGATAACATGAACAAGGTAAGTCCAGGATTCGACATCACCTCCTGCACTCGAAATAAGAGCCTTGTTCTTCGGTTGTAACCCTAAAGCATTTACAACTTCCTGTGAAATCAATGTATTGGTCGCTCCTGTGTCCCACAATACATTTTCAACTTGGCAATGAACAGGAACAGCCACGTTTGCCGACAAATCTACGGCTGGACAGATAATGACGTTTGTAAGAATAGCCTCTGGCTGGGATTCGTATTCTTTTGTATATACAGCCATTCCTACCTCAACTCAATTTTTCCCGTATATGAAGTTTGTTGAGGAACAGGCTCGTCAGTGATAAGGCGAACCAAACGGACATAACCTGTCCGTGCAGCTCTATTTCCGTTAATGACGGGAGCCTGAACTGCGGTTGCAAAATCTATTGTCTTGTTCTTTATAACTTTCATATACCTACAATTTAAAAAATGTCCCGCTGGGTACGCTGTTCTTATGGGAAGCGAGCGGGATTTGTCAATGCAAAGGTAGGCATTCAATTCCAAAAAACCAAACAATTGGAAGAAAAACTAATCTAACTACCCTAAATTTAACATTTTATCAGGAAAACTACTAAACAATGAATACGTCTTTCAAACGCTATTCTATTGCCGCCGAATTATTAACCTGCATTGTCTATCAGCAATATATGCCGACTGAGATACAACTGAGGTACAAGACATCCATTTTCGCCCAATGTTGAAGCCACCAAGAAGGCTCTCTCATCCCTCTTTTTCTTTTTCGACCGTCTCACTCTTTATGGCTGATGAAAGTGGGACTTTTCATCAAAAATGCGCTCTTTGGATAGCAACCAGCCAAAATTGCCCAAAATATTTTCATAAATAATCTTAAAACTGCTTTTTGCCCCTGTCATAGTTTTTTCTCTTTGCCGAGTGCCTTGAACTATAGATTTCCCCTGTTCAAAATTTGTACCGTTTTGAATTTGTTGTTTTTAAGAGAGTGCTGTGGCTCAGCGTGTTAGGAAATACAAAAAGGCTTCCACATGAACAGCGTGGTGCGTCAGTTGTGGGAGCAGAACACCGACATCGTCATGGTCGATACGGGTAACTCGTATGAGGGACTCTGCGAGTATGTGGGCGGCAAGTACATCGCCTATACGGAGGACAAGCCCATCACCATGAACCCCTTCAACATCAGCAAGCGGGAGCTGAACATTGAGAAGATAGACTTCCTGAAGAACCTGATACTGCTGATATGGAAAGGCTCGGAGACGCAGATACCCGAACTGGAGTTCCGTGTCGTGGAGCAGTTGGTGACGGAGTATTACGATTTCTATTTCAACGGTGTGCAGCCCTATCCTTCCTCACAGAAGGAGACACTGAGAAAAAACCTCTCCACCATGGAGAAGCGGCGCGGCACGGAGCTGACGCAGATACACGACAAGGTGGAGAAACTCATCAAGGGACTGGAGGAACGGCGCATGGCATTGAGCGTGAAGACCCTCTCCTTCGACTCATTCTATGAGTTCGCCTGTGAGCGTCTCGACCAGATCTGCATCGAGAACAACATCACCACCATCGACTGCGACAACTTCGCCTATATGCTCCAAAACTTCTACCGTGGCGGCAAGTACGACAAGATTCTCAACGAGAACGTGGATAGCACCTTGTTCGACGAGACCTTCATCGTCTTCGAGGTGGATGCCATCAAGGAGAACAAGCAGCTCTTCCCCATCGTGACGCTCATCATCATGGACGTGTTCCTGCAGAAGATGCGCCTGAAGAAGAACCGCAAGTGCCTTGTCATCGAGGAGGCATGGAAAGCCATCGCCTCGCCGCTGATGGCCGAGTACATCAAGTACCTATACAAGACAGCCCGAAAGTTCTGGGCGAGCGTGGGCGTAGTGACACAGGAGATACAGGACATCATCGGCAGTCCCATCGTGAAGGAAGCCATCATCAACAACTCCGACGTGGTGATGCTGCTCGACCAAAGCAAATTTCGTGAGCGATTCGACGAGATCAAGGCGATATTAGGATTGACGGATGTGGATTGCAAGAAGATATTCACTGTCAACCGCTTGGATAACAAGGAGGGAAGAAGTTTCTTCCGTGAGGTGTTTATCCGACGTGGATCGACGAGCGGAGTGTATGGTGTGGAGGAGCCGCACGAGTGCTATATGACCTACACCACCGAGCGAGCTGAGAAGGAGGCATTGAAACTCTATAAGCATGAACTGAAGTGCAGACATCAGGAGGCTATCGAGCGGTATTGCAGAGATTGGGATGCCAGTGGCATCGGGAAGTCGTTGGCATTTGCGCAGAAGGTCAATGAGGCGGGGCATGTGCTCAATTTGACGGACGATGGAGCCACTCGCCGCTGACACGGCGAGCACGGGGGCTGATTGATGGAAACGGAAATCCCGGAATAGACGTAAAGCCCAGATGCCCGAAAGCAAAACTTTCGGGAACGGTGGCTGGGTAGTATTTACGATTAGTAGTAAATACGATTAGTAGTGAATACTACCAATAGTAAATACTACAAGTAGTAAAGTAGTGGAATAGTAGAAACTGAAAGTAGTAAAAACGTAAAGTAGTGAAGCAATGAGACGTTTATACCTTATTATAATATATATGTGTCTTACACTTGTCGTGGGAAGGGTTCATGCGCAGTATTACAGCGTGAACTACGACAAGCAGATCGTTGCCGCCATGGCTGCCGCATTCGGTGCTGGAGCTATGGCAGAGAGCTATTATAACGAGCAGGTGGGCGAAATCTTGAAGCACTACAATGCCGCAGAGGTTGCCACTGCCGGCATCTTCGCTGCCAAGTTCTTGGAGCGCAAGGCATTCACCGACCTCGGCATTTGGAGCAGTAGCACGGAGAACTACTATTACCGCCGCATCCACAATATGGTGGCGAACAAGATTATGCCCAAGATATGGACGGTGGCAGGAATGATGCTGAAAAGTCCGCAGACCGCCCTCTACTGGGGCAGTTACCTGATGAAGATATGCGCCGACACAAAGTCGCTGTGTATGCAGTTTGAGAGTGTCGTGACCAACAGTAGCTTGACCTTTGCCGACATTCAGTTCTTGGAAATCAACCAAGAGATAGCCGCCATCCTCAAACTCTCGGAGATAGGCAATGTAGATTGGCAGCAGCTGTTGGATGACATCGCCAGTGTGCCCGGCAACTTCACCGTGGAGAACCTCACCGCCGACATCGAGACGCTTTACAATATGGGAGCATCGTTGGCGACGGCAGGTATCAACGGGGCATCAGGCGCACTCTTGCAGCAGAGTGCCTTCAACGACCTTTTCAATGGCAAGGTGAGTAAAATCATCGACATCTATGACAACTACCATGACCTCTATGAACAGGCAGAGAACGGCATCGGCAGCACACTCCTTAGTCTGGTGGGTGGCGAGGACAACGTGGCAGCCCTCTTCGACCTCTCCAACTACAACATCACCTCGTGGATGACAGACTATCTGAGCGAGACGCAGGGCAACTACTATACACAGCGTTGGTACATTGCCCGACGAGACCAAGGCAGCGTAAGCCTCTGTGACTACTATCCGCCGACCGATGACAACAGTATTCTGAACGGTGACCATTGGTATCGTATCAACACCTCCGACCCCAACTTCTACCCTAACAGCACGCAGCGAGAGCAGATACTGGCCAACTCGGAGAACCATGCCGGATGGAGCCGCAGCCGTGTGCAGCAGCTCAACGCCCAGAGCGACGGCTTCACCTATACGATGAACTATTGGATGTCGTCGTACATCATCAGCCGTGGCGGCAAGCAGACCAAGAAGGCCTACGCCTACGAGATACACGTTACCAAGAGCTGGAACAACGTGGAAGAGGTGTATGAGGATGTCTTCGACTCCTACAGCATGGACTTGAATACCTTCAAGCGTCAGTTGCAGGCACGTCTCTCGGAGTATAACGACAACGAGGAGGGCTATGTCTATTACATCGGCAGTGACGCACGCCGTTACTATCAAGCCACCGATGCCGCCAAACTGAAGGGCGTGGAGAGCGTGACCATCAGCGTCACCTGTTCGGACGGTGTCACCCTCGGACAGGGCAGCACGCAGTACAAGTGCCGTGAGTGCGGCGGTTCGCTCAATGCCCACAGCAAGGAATGCGCCATGAGGACAAGCGTATCAGAAAATAATCTCGACCTATCGGAACTGGACGAGAAGGAACGTGAGGCGAATAGCAAGATAGCCCTGTTGGAGGCGCAGATAAGCCAGTTGGAGACAGAGAACAGGAACCTGCTCACGCAGATAGCCAATGCCTCTGTGGAGGAAGCCCCTGCCTTGCGGCAGCAACATAATGTCAACAAGACGAAGATAGACAACCTGAAGAAGGAATTGGCGACATGGCAGCAGCAGTTGGCAGACATACAGAATGCCAAGAGCGAGGCGGCTAACGACAATGCCACCTCCACCGATGACTACTACCGCATCCCTGCCATCATGCAGGATGTGAAGTCAGCCTACAATCTCACGTGGCAAGGTGCCGGTTCGTGGAACGGCTACACCTACGTCCGAACTGCCACCATGCCCAACATCAACGGCATTATCACCTTCAAGGCGACACTGTCCATTGCAAGGAAGCCCAAGTACTTCCTTGGCATCAAGATACACCGTGCGATACTGCAAATATCGTGGGAGCTGACCTCGGAATACACCGACACACAGGTGGTGGATGTGCTGACCCTTGACCCGAATGCCTCTGACGAGGAGAAGACGAGGCAGGTGAACAGCCGTATCTCGGAGATAGCCCAGGAGTTCCCGTCGTGCAGCATCACCACAGAATATGCCAAGAGCGAGGCAACCCAGACCGCCGACAATGACGATGTAATACACCTGCTCTGGTCGAGCGACCGTCTGGAGATAGCCCGTGAAGTAGATAGCCGTATCACCAAGATTTACGCCGACTTGGTATCATTAGAAAAAATGATGCACTACAAGCGCAGCATCATTGACGTGCTGAAGGACATTCTTCCTTCAATCGACGCAGACCAAGGTCGCAGAAGGACACTCATTGAAGAGTGCTACGAGCGATGGAGAGAGAATGCAGACCCTAACAGAGGGAATGGTGAAGATAACGAGAACGAAAACTGAGGGAGGAACGGAGAATGAGACATACCATCATCATAGCTCTCCTGCTGATTACCCTCTTCCCCAATACAGCCTTGGCGCAATGGGGATTCGATGCGGTATCGGTGGAAGCATACATCAACGACCACAAGAAGCAGCGCAGCCTCTTGCTGGCACGCAGCACTTTGGAGTACAGCAATCAACTGCTGCATGAATACAGCAGTGAAGAGGTGGGCAAATACAAGGAACTGAATGTGGATTTGGACAAATACACCCGGGCCTTCGACATCATCGATGTGATGTACCAGTCGTTGCGCACGGTGCTGAACGTGAAGAGCACCTACCAGACGGTGAGCGACCGCATCAGTGACTACAAGAACCTGTTGGAGGACTTCAATGATAAGGTCATCAAGCGGAAACACATCGAACTGGCTGACACGATGCTCATCAGCATCAACAAGAAAGCCATCGACAACATATACAACGAAGGAAGCCAACTCTACCATAGCGTCAACGACCTCGTGTTGTATGCCACAGGAGCGGCAGCCTGTTCAACTTCCGACCTGCTGATGGTGTTGGACAATATCAACAATTCGTTGGACCTGATAGAAAAACATCTGAACCAAGCCTACTTCCAGACATGGCGGTATGTGCAGCTGCGCATGGGCTATTGGAAGGAGAAGGTGTATCGGACGAGGACGAAGGAAGAGATACTGGAAGATGCCTTCAGCCGATGGAAAGTGGCAGGAAAACTTGACTATTGACGGATTGTAAACAAAAGAAGAACGGACATGAAGAAGACAATGATACTCATCATGGCGGTAGCAACCACCATCAAAGCCACAGCCCAGAGCGTGACCTACAACCACGACTCCTCCAAGCAGAACCAGATAACGGTGATGGAGACAGGTGGCGGTTCTCTCACCCCTGAGTTCTATTATTGGCTGTTACATAACAACTATAAGAAGACAGCGGCAGAGAAGAACAAGTTAGGTTTCCGCACTCTTGCCGGCATCAACCTCTACAACCAAGTAGATGATGCGGAGAAGATAGACTCTGCCCTCACCAAGCGTGCTGAGGTGGAAGCCTTGAACGTAGCCGACCGACAGATAGACCTCGCCTGGCTTGCCGAAAGCAGCAAGATCAACGGTCAGTTGGACAAGATGAAGGCGAACATAGACCATATCATCCCTACAGGAGGCACCATCAACGACAAGCGTCGGTGGGAGGAACTGTACAATATGTACCAGTGTGCCGTGAAAGCCACCAAGGATGCCTATATGCCCAATGCACAGAGAAAGCGGCAGTATCTTAGCATCTATGCCGACCTGACGACACAGAACGAGACACTACTGAAATACCTTGTGCAGCTCAACACCCAAAGCCAGACTACCGCCCTCTTGGCAGCCACCAACGACCGTGTAGTACATAAAGGCAGCATCATCAGCGATGCCAAGAGCCGTTGGCAGGAAAACATGAAGGGCGTGAGGAGCTCGACAGGCACTGACGGCGATGATGCCAACAGCGGTGAGGGTGAAGAAAGTGTGAACAGATAGAAATAAGGGAAGAGAAGAAATAATCACAAAACAGCATAGAGATATGAACGATATTCAGATTTTCAACAACGAGGAATTTGGAGCAGTCCGAACCACAGGAACACCAGAGCAACCCTTGTTCTGTTTGGCTGATGTGGCAAGAGTTCTTGGACTAAAAACCAGCAAGTTGGTACAACGACTTTCGGATGATGTACTTTCAAAGTACCCCATCTCGGATAGTCTTGGAAGAGAACAGGTTACAAACTTTATCAATGAAGACGGACTGTATGATGTCATCCTTGACAGTCGCAAACCCGAAGCCAAACGTTTCCGCAAGTGGGTGACATCGGAGGTGCTCCCCTCTATCCGCAAGCATGGTGCCTATATGACACAGCAGACCATCGAGAAGGCATTGGCAGAGCCAGACTTCCTGATACGGTTAGCAGTCAATCTGAAGGAAGAACGACAAAAGCGTCTGCTTGTCGAACAGGAGTGTGAACACCAAAGGACACGCATCGTTGAGTTGGGATCCAAGGTGGATGACCTGCAACAGGAGGTGACGGAGATGAAGGACAAGGTGAGTTACCTTGACATCATCCTTGCCACGAAGAGCAGTGTCCTGGTCACACAGATAGCACAGGACTATGGCGAGTCGTCCATCCGCTTCAACCGACGTCTGAAGGAGATGAACATCCAGTATCAGCGTGGCAAGCAGTGGATTCTGTATGCCGACTACAAGGACTGCGGTTATGTGACCAGCGAGACCTACCTCATTAAACACAAGGACGGTACGGAGGATGTGCGCATGAACACCAAATGGACACAGAAAGGTCGCCGCTTCCTCTATGAGAAACTGAAGAGCGTGGGAGTCATTCCTGTTATCGAAAGAACATAAAATAAAGAAATAGCTATGGAATCAATATCAAAAATACAGTTACGTCTCTATGCCGCCAAGAGGAAAAACGGCAAGTGGCAGTTGGAGATGTCAAGGATGCCGAAGCGAATCAGCGTTATCGGCAGGACACCCATCGTTGATGAGCATTATATGCCATCTGATTTAGAGGTAGTTTCAATGTCAAAGCTTCACAAATATGTCGGAAGTTACTACGGCAAGATTGTGAAGACCCTCAAAGAGGAAGGCATCATCACCAAGGAATATGGAATGTGGAAACTGCGTGAAGACCTTCAGGACAAGGGCATTGCGGTATATGTCACAGGCAGGATGCGCTGCTTCTACCACTTCTATCTGTCATGGACACCGAAAGGCATAGAGTTTATCAAAGAGATTATCAACAATAGAACCAGGCACTGATGGCAGACAACATACTCAGCGATTTCGGCATCAACATCCTCGAAGAGGAGATTGACGATGTGATATTCCAGACCAACGAGTTCCTGACCGATGCCACCTTCACAGGCTCACAAGGGCCGTTCTGGTGGATCCTCCAAATGTGTATGGCATTGGCGGCACTGTTCTCTATCATCGTGGCGGCAAGCATGGCCTACAAGATGATGGTGAAGAACGAACCGTTGGACGTGATGAAACTGTTCAAGCCCTTGGTGGTGAGCATCATCCTCTGTTGGTGGTACCCACCTGCTGACACAGGCATGACCAACAGCGGCAGCAGCTGGTGCGTATTGGATTTTCTATCCTATATTCCCAATTGCATCGGCAGTTACACCCACGACCTCTATGAGGCAGAGGCGACCCAAATTTCCGACAAGTTTGAGGAGGTGCAGCAGTTGGTATATGTCAGGGACTCGATGTACACTGACCTCCAGGCACAGGCAGACGTGGCGCATAAGGGCACATCAGACCCCAACCTGATAGAGGCGACGATGGAGCAGACGGGCGTGGACGAAGTGACCAACATGGAGAAGGATGCCAGCAAACTGTGGTTCACCTCACTGACGGCAGGGGCCGTGGTGGGCATCGACAAGATAGTGATGCTGATAGCCCTGATCGTGTTCCGCATCGGTTGGTGGGCGACGATATACTGTCAGCAGATATTGCTCGGAATGCTCACTATATTCGGTCCAATACAATGGGCATTTTCGTTGCTGCCCAAGTGGGAAGGAGCGTGGGCGAAGTGGCTAACCCGTTATTTGACAGTTCATTTCTACGGAGCCATGCTCTACTTCGTAGGTTTTAGAAATCTTGTAACCTATTGTGTTTCAGTGGTTTCAAAATTTGTTTTTCTCAAACGTAACAAACCTGCACCAAAAATGTGTTAAATAAATCCAAGCATCCGAAATGTGGTGCACGTACCACTGAAACTTGGTGCAAAGATACAAAAAAATAATGAGATATATGCGATATGTTACAACTTTTTTAATCGAGCAAACCGACCTTCGGATTTGGTGGCAGGAAGTGGCACAAGGGGGTGCCTCTGACATCTTCGTTTCCGATAGTAACATCCCCAACGAAAACAAGCATCCCAAACGGTTTATTAGTATGAAAAACGCTGCAAAATCATACTCGCCAGTTAAGAACAGTCAAAAATCAAACTTTTCTATGGCGATTATTTTTCCGCTCCATCCTATAGGAGTAACTTAGTACTGCCGCATTTCTCTTTTGACCGACAAACAACCTCTTTTATCTGGTCAGTATATGTGGCAGTCATGGAGTGACAATAGTGTAAAATATAAATAGGTAAAACAAAAAAGTATTTTAAAAATGACACAACAAAATCCAGTCCAGAAGGACACCCAACTGCACAAACAGGTTGCAGAACTCCAGAAGCGCGTTGACGTTCTGGAAGACATCCTTGATTCATCCAAGGAAGTATTAACCGTTGAGGAAGCCGCCAAGTTCATGGGCATGGCTCGCAGTTCTCTTTATAAGATGACCTGTGAGCAGAGCATCCCCTTCTACCGACCGAACGGAAAGATGATCTACTTCGAGAAAGCAGACATTCTTTCGTGGATTCGGAGGAACAGGGTATATACCCAAGAAGAGATTGACGCAGAAGCCCGTCTTCACATGCAAACACTAAGCAAGAAGCACTGATATGAAGGAGCAGGAACTATCCGCACTCAAAGAGAGTGCCGTTTACTCAGCTGCTAACTGGGCAAAGACTGGCTTGGGTTATTTCACCATGCGCGACAAGGTGAATGCCTACATTGAAGCCACAGGAGCAAACAAGGCCATTGATGATGACCAAGAGGCTATCAGGTACGGACGTGAAGCCGCTGCACTCGCCATCAACATAGATGCCATCCATCTGCTGAACAAAGCGGAGGAACAGAAGTTGAACGAAGCTCTTATCAGCATCGCTGATGACTTGCCGCAGACTCGTAGTCGAGGTTTCCACAGATGAGTAAACCCAAGAATGAGACAAGAACTTGAAGGGTGTCCGCGCCCGTAACAATTAAAGACATTTAGCCATGTACACTGAAGATTTATCTTATGGTCTGTTCTTATCAGACCGACAGTTGGATTTCCTGTCTAACTATCCGCAGGGATTCGACCGCATGAAGTGTTTTGTCACATTTCTGCAAATGGCAGTAAAGGAACCGACCCACTATGAGAAGAAAGAGTATTCAGTTGACCTAACCCCTGGGCAGTTTGCCATTTCGGAGGTGGAACTTGCCAAACTATGGAAGTGCAACCGCAAGACTGCATCCAAGATGGTTGACCTTTTCCACGAGGTGGGGCTGGTATCATCTGTGCCGAACTGCCGTACCACTGTCTTTACAGTCCATTGTATTGCCAGTTGGTATGCCGCTGGTCAGGTAATCCGCAATTCGCATTACTCACGCTATTTGCAAGTGGAACCGCGCATCAAGGCTAACCACAAATGTCAGAATACTGCCAATGGAATCACAGACGATGGAACAGTTGCCAACGGTGCTTCTGCTAATGGTAGTGCTTCCGCTGGAATCTCTACTAATAGAACTGTTACAGAAGATTGCATGAAAGACAATTCCTTATCCCTTTCTTCAACAGAGATTGATTTGGCAAATATCACCCCTCAAACAGATGGGCAAACCATCGAACAAAGGGATGAGTACACCTCTAAGCATTCTGTCCCCGTTAGCCGTGACAATTCCAATGATGACAACGACAGGGAAAGAAAACAATTCAATAATGGTGTCGAGCCGTCCACCACGAATGAAGGTACCCTTTCCCCATCTATCACATTGCCAGATGCAACTAATCACCAAGACAGCCCAGAGAACGAAGCGAAGATTTCCTCTGAACCGTCAGGTGCGACCCCTCCAGATGCTACCGCCATCACCGATGACGAAACGACACCCGACGATGCCGGATAGCCCTCCAGGGCTTTGGGACAATCCCGAAGGGAGCCTGTATTTTCGTACTCTCTAAACAAGAAGTGTCAATGTCCGACAATCCGCTACGCTACTTGCCCGACTTCTTGACCTCTTGCAATACTCGCAGGCTCGCATTGGGTTGACCAAGCCCAATTATAAACCTACAAATAAAACATTTGCTAATGGAACAGAAGATAGAACGCAAAGGGCGCAATCCACGTATTACCGTGTGCTATACGCCCGATGAGAACGAAAAGATTGTAAGACTGGCTACAGCCTGTGGACTGAAAAAAAGCCAGTATGTTCATGACACCTCATTGGGTCAGGAACCAAAGGTGATGATGAGCGACAAGGAGGCTGATGCCCTGATGTCGCTGAAAGCTGCCCGTGGCGAGCTGGTTCTGATTAAAAATGCCCTTCACGGCACTACCCAGGAACAGCGAAAGAAATACTTCCGCAACGAGCAGTTCATGAAGCAGTGGATTGAGGGCGTAAATAGCCTGATACGTCGCCTTGTGGAGATAGAAGGTATGTTCAAAAGATAATTGTATGATAGCAAAAGGACAGTCTATATCACATGGCTCAGCCATGACAAACTATGCCACTAAGCATAATCGTGCCGACATTGTGTTGACACGTAATTTTGACGAGGGGCTTACTCCTCTCGCCATGTGGGGAGCGATGGAAACCATCCACCAAAAGTATGCGCCAAAATTCAGGCGCAAACCCGTCGAGAAGCCGACCCTTCGGATGGAGGTTTCCCCATCCCTTGAAGAGACTAAGGGATGGACACTCAATGACTGGTACGACTATGCCCTGCGGTTCCTCGATGAGTTCAAGAAAGAAGTCCAAACCAAAGATGGAAAGAAGAAGGGTGCTGGCAAGTTCAATCTGGACAGGGCACAGATATTTGCCTGTCTTCACTTTGATGCAAAGTCCGGCATCCCTCACCTTCACATCCTCATCAACCGTATTGACCTTGATGGCAATCTTATGAATGACTCTTTCGTTGGGGAAAGTGCAACTAAGGCTGCCCATGCCATCAATGTTGAACGTGGATGGGAGCTGCCAGAGGATATTCACGATGCTCACCTGAAGGAGATAACGGATGCCTGTTACTACATCCTTCATGGAATGGCAAGATATGATTGGGACACTTATAAGCACGGTCTTGAAAGTCGTGGTTACAAAGTCAAGGAACAACGTGACAAACAAGGTGTGCTGCATGGGTACACCATCCTTCGTGGCAACTCCCGTTTCAAGTCATCCATATTGGGTAAAGGTCGTGACCTCACCGCATCCAAACTTGAAGCCACATGGAAGAAACTTCACCCAGTCGCACAAAGTGTTGTGAAACCCAGTTCTACCGTGGGCACCTCCCAGACTTCAGAAAGGAAGCCCTTCACAGAACACACTTCAGAACGTCATAGCGTTGCCCAGACCAGGCCAGAAGCACCATCTGTCTTCAGAAAGATAATGTCTGTTGACGATGAGAAATATTCCATCACAATGCCGTTGGAGGCGTACAAGGCTATGAAGGATGCCATTGAAGTTCCAGACGAATCTGTGCCATTTGAGAACGTCTTGAACGTGGCTATGCTGCTGTTCATGAACTACGTCGATGCCGCCACCACCGTTTCAGAATCGTGTTGCGGAGGTGGTTCCACTCCGTCAAACTGGGGCAAGGACAAGGATGAGGATGAACGTGAATGGGCACGACGCTGCGCCCAACATGCCAACTGGCTATGCAAGCCAATGAGCAGGTCTGTAAGAAAAGCAAAAGGAATTCACCGTTAAAAACAAAACCATCATGAGTCGAAATAAGTATGATAACCTTGTTGAGGAAATCAACCGAAAAGAAGAGATCGCCGAGCAGAAAGATAATCTGGCTGAACAGTTAAGCCAGGTTACCGAGAATGTGAACGATGTTAAGGAAGTCGTTGACAAACTTGTGACAGCCATAGAAGATTTGAAGAAAATTGTGGTAGCCGTTACAGCTGCCAGCAAGAGTACTGACAATGCCGTAACAGCCATCACTAATGCTATTTTGGATAGCCGTGAAGTTGTCATCACGAATAAGCTGGATGATGAGTCTGTCAGGCAATTGCAGAACAAGTATGAAACGTATTCACAGCAAGAAGCAAAACTATACGAGAAACACCGCATTAACATTTCTCAGATGCTTGAACGGAATAAAGACAGGTGCTATGAGATTATCAACCAGGGGGATGGTGTCTATTTCGGGAGGAAAACCTTCATGCGGTTGTACATCGCCTTTTGTACCTTCTTTGGCATCGTTCTCTTGGAGGTAGTCTATGGCTTGTGGAAGTTGTTTGGTGGATAAAAATCAAGATAACCATTAAAGCAAATGAGGGAGTATAACACCCCCTCATTGTTTTTCCACTTTTAGAGGTTCAAACCTCGGTTTGTCAACCATTACTCCCTTTGATGTGATATTTAGTGTGATAAAATCAAACCATGTTTCAAGAAACCCGTGGAACTCTTTCATTGAAATCTCATCGGCAAAATCATCTTGGGTATATTCCCATTTCAGATCAATAACATCGGTGAAATGGAAATCAAGAAAGACTTCCACCTTCTTTCGGTCATACTCAATGCCAACGCAGCACGGAGGGTTAATTGTCACGTCAAGCTGCCTTTTATCGCTGTTCCAATGAATCTCAGTTACTTTTGAAAAATGGAATTGCCATTCATCGTTTTCTTCAAGGAAGACCTCGATATTCTCAATGCCTGTAACGAACTTTACGGCATCGTCGGTTATCATATTGGATGATTTACGCATTTCAAAAATCACATATTGATGTACTTCACAGGATTCTGACTTTTGCCATAGAATGCAGAAACATCTTTCCCTATATATGTTGTATGTTCGTCTTCAACGCCAAGGAACTCACACCTTCCAATGTGTTTAGGGTCTTCAGTGTATTTCCAATCAACAGGATTATAGACTTCTTCCACAATTCCGTTGACGATTGCCAGTACATGAGTAGCCCTTCTTGCGCGAATTATATCAACCTTCCAATACTTACGGGTCATCTCATACAGATTCTCCCTTTTCACTTTCCCTACTTTTACACACATAATGCGGTCTTCGGGATTGGGTATAAGTTCTTTCTGATTCATGTCATCTTAAAATTTCGTTCATTAACAAGCATGGAAATCGAGGCTATCTAAAAGCGATTCATATTTCTGATAGAATTCACTGTCTCTATCTGTATATCTTTCGACTTCAATATCTTCCTGAGAAAGCAAATCATTCATTATCGCTATGTCCGCTATGCTTGAATCCATTGCATCTACAGATTTTTGATAACCACTCACCATTAAGGCCTGGCATTCTCTTTTGAAATGCTTTGAGTCGATTTTGTTAGACATTGTTCTACAAGACCCAAAATGAATGACCTTGTCCTTAAAAAAGCCCTTTGCCCACTTCACTAAAGTAGTGAGTGGTACTGTTTGTCCTTCAATCCACAAGCTTTTCTTTTCACCGTGACAGGCGAAATATATAATATCATACTTGTTGAAGTCTTCCTCCTCATCATCACCTTTTGCATGAGTACGAAAGTATTCAAGATAATACTTCAGGTCAGATTTTGTTCTGAATCTTCTATATATCACATCACAATCGTATGCCTCTTTTAACCAATTAAGCATTGGCAAGGTGTTAAGACTAAAGCGGTTTTTGGGATTTTGCTCGCTATATTCCCATTCCGCTTCTAAGCATATTATATTATGGCTTGTATGCTGTTTCATAAGTCGTGATGTTATTTTAGAATATTCCAAGAACAGCAATGGAGTCCTCCTTCTTGTTTTAGAGCTTCAAGTGCGTATATAGGGATTATGTTCTCCTTTGGGTACTCTGGGAAACGAAGTTCAAACTGGCGGCGAACCGTCGTGTCTTCTATACAGTCTGCATTCTTTGATAGTGCTGGCATAAAGATATAGTCCTTTGTGCGGATATAGTTGATGTAAGCCCATTGGAATCGTTCACGACATTTGGCTCCACCCGAAGGCATCCAGAAATTGTGCATTTTGTTGAAATGATTCTTCAACATGGATTGGCATTGTTTCATGTATTTGGGGTCTGGATATTTTGTAAAAAGGAGGTCGCCATCAGACAAGTACCTTACAACTCCGTCAGAATGACCATATATACCCTCTTCATCATCCCAAGGAATAAGGAAAACTTCGCAACCGAACAGGCGAGTCAATTCTGCAAGAAGTTTGCTTGCAGAATAGTGAGGGTTAGCCTGAATTACTTTGTCAACCATGATAACAGCATTATCGCACTTGATTACGTTTCCGCCATCAACAATTATGTCTGTGTCTATCACCTCGGCTTTATCACCTAAGATTTCGCGAGCAATATCAGCAGCATTTTCTGTTAGTAAATCTCTATACTTTGGATTAAGAAGATAGTCTGGGAGATATTTGAATGCCACGAACTTGTCTGGAGCGACCTGTATCGGCATATAATCACGTGCCCACATATCTTTTGCACCTTGGAAAAACTCTATTGGATAGCCTTTTTCTTTCAAGGTTGATATTGAACGATACAAATCTGGACATACTTGTTCAAGTATGTGAGAAAAGTAAATAGTATTTGTAAGCTGGTCTGTAATCATAATTATTTTATAAATTTGGTGATTCCTGTGATTTATTTGTATCCTTTTCGACTAACTTTATTGTTGTATCTTTGCCTGTTTTCTTCCTTTGCCTTTTCTAAATAATCTGGGTCTGATATTGCTTTCCTGTTTTCTTCATCACGTAGCCTGGCCTCTTCAGAAGAGAGTTTTATTATCTTCCCGTCCGAAACTGCAATATTAGAAGGATAACATACTAATTGACGCTGGAGTTCTTCTGAGGTTATTTCTCCTTTTACAAAAGCTTCTCTAACAGATTTCCAAAGTTTCAAGTCTTCTGATTTACTCGCGTCAAGAAACAATTGATCTTTCTTAAGGTCATCAGAACTTAAAAATGTATCAGCATGAAATACTTCTGTTTTTCCATCTGCAAACCCCATGTATGCTCCATTCGTGGATATGATACTTAATTCCCTACGATTAATATTGGTTCCGTAAATCTTACTCATGTCGCCAAATACCCGAGGATTGATGCAACCATTTAGAAACATATGCTTGCAGACATCAACGAATTCTGTTTCAGCATCTAACCCCATCCGTTCTTTATATCTTCGGACAGCATGAGCACTATACATTATCACATGTGGCTTAGAATCGGTTATAAAAACAGGTGTTTGCTCTCTTAAATCTTTCATAACCATGAAGCAAGAGAGAGAAGTAACTTGAAAGTTAACCTTTGCTGGTTTTATTCCTATAGGGAGCATGTAAAGTGTTGCTTCCGGCAACTTCAACATGCCCCATATCGGAGGAATTTCAGCACCCTTTTTAAGTAACGAAAGGATAGTGCGTCTATGTTTGTTTAAAAGAAGACCAAGCAGACGTTTACTAAGTTCATCTCTATGTTCATCAAAGAAACGATGAAACTCTCTGTTAGAGCTTTCTGACGTTATCATTATGCTTATAAGTTTTTTGCATTACACATATCTGCTCTGTGACATTTGTCGCAATGAGCTTTGTTCCATATTGTATAGAAAAGCGTAGTAACCGATGAGACAATTTTGGGATTCTTCGTCAGAATACCAACTTCAAAGTTGCCAGGGGTAAAAACTCCTTGTCCTATACCTGCAGGGGTAATGTTAGCCGAGCCGACATAAGCCATTTGGTCATCGACAATCACGACTTTTGCATGATTCCTCTCGCAAAACATATACTCGAACAGTTCTGGATTCATCTGCTGATAAAACTCTTTCCATTCGTCTCTGAACGATGATGAAGGCATTGAACAGATAACTTGAACGGAAACGCCCTGAATAGCCTTCGCCATCAGGTATTTTATAAACGGAGTACCATCATTGTAGTTTTCACCTTGACTCCCTGTTGGTTTCAGACGGAAACGCTTGAAGTTAGCGGTCATAATCTTGACAGAAGATTTAGCTTCACAAATCCTTTCTATGACCTCTTGATAGTGATTCTCATTTATAATGAGTCGTGTATCATTGGACGGAAGAGAACTTTTTGAATAGTCTATGACGCTTTCCTTTGACACCTTCCATCGGTTATACTCATCGCGATGTGCCTTGATAATCCCTTGCTCTATAAGACTTTCAAATTCGGCCTTGCTACATTTCAGATACTTTCTGGCAATGTGTCCGCTTAAATATTTAACTTTATCAACATTTTGGGATTCCTTGGATGGATTTGCCTTCAATGCAGAAGGTTCGGCTTCTTGCTCTATATTGTCTATAACTATGCCAAAATACTTCTCCACAGCATCAACGTTAAAGCGGTAATGCCCTCTACGATTTCTGTGAGAAGGCAATACATTTGTCTTTGCAAGATTCCTAATGTCGTCCTGCTGTAATCCTGTTAGCATAGCAACCTCTGCTGTGTTGATGTATTTCTTTATTGGCATAATAAACAGAAAACGATTAAATCATTCTAAGCTGTTGATGACATTCAACATTGTATCATAGTCCGTTATCTCATGGTAACGTACTTTGCTGGTCGATACATTGTTGAAGAGTTTCTTGGCACATTCTATCTTTGCCATTTCTGCGCCCTTCAAGTTCATAGACAGCATACTGCCTTTGGTCTCTGCTACAAAGAAGATGTGCTTTACACCCATGTTGTCGTTGAAAGCAATAGCCCAGTCAGGGGCATACTTGCCCACTGGCGTAGGTATCTGGAACGTACGTGGCAGACGTGCATAGACACAGACCTCATCTGCCTTGTCAAGGTCTTCGGCAAACTTTCGCTCTCCCTTGCTGTCCGTAAACACATAGTCCAGGATATGCTTCTTTGCCTCATAAGCCTTTTCAAGTGGCTGGCGGTTCTTCTCCTTGGTGAAGATGCTGGCATCATACTGCTGCTCCGTGCGGTTATAGGCAATATGCTCTACAATCATCGTCGCCTTCTGGTCTTTAATCAGACGTACCACGTTGCGGATAAACTCTTCTGGGTTGTTCTTGAACTTATATAGTTGACCCAAGCTGATTCCTTTCAAAATCCGTACAACAGTACGTCTTGTGAGCGTTGCTCCTTTAGCTATCTCGCCAACAAGGTCGTAAGGCACATCACTTGTTGACACCTCCTTCATAGCTTGTGTGCGTGTATGCTGGTCGCCTGTAAAATCAAGGTCATCCGTTCCCTGTTCACCTGTCGTCACCACATATTTTAGTTCAGTGACACGCAGATTCTTGTTGATGGATGCTACGGCTTTTTGTATCAGTTCCTCACTGTCATAATGCACCGTATAGACATAGCGGTGATTGATTTCCTCCCACAACCGTTTGAACTCTTCCTTGCTGGCATTGTCATTCAGATGATCATTCACGGCTTCTGCCGACTCGTTGGCATCTTCTATCATATCTGCAAGAGCTGTCGGGTCAAAGATACCCTGTACCAACTTATGTACCTGTTCACTGATAGGAGCCAATTTCTTGCCCATCGGAGCAAGGCTGTCTGTGCGCAGGTCTTCGTGATATGACTGCTGGATATTTCCCTTGTCATCCACATAGTCATTCTCATAGAGATAGTTGACAATGGCTGTTGCCTCCATCGTGGAAATGGTATGCACTTCTTCTCCCACCATGAACTTGCGTCCCTCGAAATAAGCGACTGTTGCCTGTGTCGGACGTTCACGCAAGGCTTCACGGGTTTCTTTCTGGAGAGCATCTACAAACGCGCTGTAGCTTTCGTTGGCAATGACCGTAAGAGCATTGATGTCATGCACGGCTTCACCCAGACGCTCTGTATCCATGCGAACGCCTTGCTGGTCAACGCAGATACGCAGTCCACGACCTACCTCCTGACGCTTGGCTGTTGCACTGCTGGCATGGCGCAGGGTGCATATCTGGAATACATTCGGGTTGTCCCATCCTTCACGCAGTGCAGAGTGCGAGAAGATGAATCGTGTCGGTTCGTCGAAACTCAACAAACGCTCCTTGTTTTTAAGAATCAAATCGTAAGCTGATATATCTGAAGAGAAGTCTTCACCTCGCTTCACTACACTATCGATGGCATGTCCCTTCTTGTCGATGGAGAAATATCCGTTGTGTACCTGGTCTGCTTCGAAGCGTTTCAGGTAACGCTGGTAGTCATCTTCAAAGAGTGAAAGGTTCTCATTGAGGAAACGGGTGTATTCCTCTTCAAACACTTTCCAAAGGAAGCCCTTTACGACTTCGCCCTGTTCATCATAGCCCTTATAATTGGCTACTTCGTCGATAAAGAAGAGCGAAAGTGTCTTGATACCCTGCTTGAATAGAGTAGCTTCTTTCTCGAAGTGTGAACGGATGGTTTCTCTAATCTGAATACGCTGTATCTGCTGTTCCGATACATCACCCATCACTTCACCTTTGCGCAACACGTCACCATTCATGAAATAGACAGTGTTCGTCAGCGGATTGATGTCGGTAATAACAAAATCCTTATAAGCTGGAAGCCCAGATGTGTCATATAGTGAATCATTCTGTCCGAACTTGCATATCTGCCTACGGGTGCTGCTTGCACCTTTCACCTCTATCTCCAGTCGTACCTCTGGTGCTTTGTTCTTTGATAGAACAATGCTGTCAAAGTAGATATAACTCTGGTTGCCTAATAGGTTTTGCAGGGTGATGCCCTTCACCTGGATCTTCTTCACCAACCTCTGGCGGTAAGCATCGAAGGCATCCAGTGCATATACGCAGTTATGCGATGTCTTGTGTGTGGCTGAGTAGTTCAGCACAAACAGCGGCTTGAAGTTCTTCAGCGCACGTTGGGTGGCTGCGCCCTCCATCTTCTGCGGCTCGTCCATGATGATAATGGGACGGTTGGCGGCAATCACATCAATAGGACGGCGGCTCTGGAAATCGTCACGCTTGGAATAAATGATACGGCTTTCCTTGTTGGCAGCTCCTTCTTTGAAGGAAGTGTTAAATGCCTGCACGTTGATAATCATCACATTGATAGAGGCATCACTGCTGAACGAGTCAATCTGCGTCAGGTTGCCGCTGTTGTAGATGAAGTAGCGGGCTTTCTTGCCATATTGCTCCATGAAATGGTCTTCCAGCATCGTGAAACTCTTATACACACCTTCACGGATGGCGATACTCGGCACCACAACGATGAATTTGCTCCAGCCATAGCGTTTGTTCAACTCAAACATCGTCTTGATATAGACGTAGGTCTTACCCGTACCTGTTTCCATCTCGATGTCGAGCGAGCAAGCCCCCAGTCCGTCTGGCAGACTGAGTTTCGTTGACTTTGGTATATTGCCGATGGCTTGTTGCTGCTGGATATTCGCAAGGAGTTGATGGCCTTGCAACTCCACATCGTTGTTGCGCCATCCCACATATTCCTCTTCAAACGTAATCTGTCCCTTACGTTTACCAAGGTCACGACGGTACTGTGCATTGGATTTCGATGGTTGTCCGGCAAATACGTTCACCGTCTGCTCCACAGCATCCGTCTGGTATTGTTGTATCTTGAACTTAAATTTCATTTGCAGGACAATTAGAGAATTCTACGAACCGTTTCTTTGCTATACTCTTCCCATATCTGTTCAAAATTGTCGGCAACTTGGTCGTTTGCGAGGCTGCTGTCACGCATCACAAAATAGTAAGGGTGTTGACGGGCTATCTCTGTGATGGTCGTTTCATTGACTTCTTCATCGAAGCAAGCCATCAGATAACCATCGCTGACACTCCAGACTGCCTTTCCAGCAATGCTACGCTTTTCTATCTTGGCTGACAGTTCAATACCCAGTTCTATCATCGTCTGGAAAAGAAGGTCTTCGCCATCATTTCCAAGTCGGTCAGGCTTGATGTTGTCGTCAAACAGTTTTTGTTCGTTGAACTCAGCTGGAGTGTAATAAACGTCCTGCATGTTCGATGAGTCAAGTTTCAGCACACGGAAACCTGTATCAAGGTCTTGTGTAGTTAGAGGGCTTTCCTCTTTTATTTTCTTCCCTGCACGACGGATGCGTTCCTTGCCGATTTCGCAGATATTCTTGTAGCCAGCCTTATTTGCTTCACTCTTCTCGTCTGTTGCTTCAGGCAGTTGCACCATGATGAACTTTCGCTTGCCATCGTCTTCTGCATTGAGTTGCATCACGGCATGAGCGGTAGTTGCAGAGCCTGAGAAAAAATCAAGAACTATATCCTCATTCTTTGTTGACACCATTAGCATTTGCTTAATGTAAGAAACAGGCTTAGGAAAATCAAAATACTTGTTATCATCAAACAAATGCTTTACTTCCCTTGTTGCGGTTTGATTATGTCCTACTTCTTCACTTAACCAAATTGTAGAAGCTGTTCTTCCATCCTGAACGTCAGAGAGAAACCTTTTTTTGCGTGGAAAAGAATTTCCATCCTCACCAAACCAAATCTGATTATCCTCAACCAACTTCTTGAGGTTTGATTCTGAATATACCCAATGCTTTCCCTGTGGTACATCAAAAGTCTTCCCAGATTTTGGACTTATAATTATGAAATGTCCGTTGGAACGTTCACCACTCGCTACAAGGTCACCAGATTGCCAAGGACCTCTTGGATCATTGTCTGGATTCTTATAGCGTTCATTCATTTCTGCCGTTCTTGGCAACAACTCTACTTTATATTTTTCTTTATTTCTTGCATATATCAATGCGTATTCATGGTTTTCCGAAAAGAATCTTGCGTCATTTTTGATACTATGTATTTTTTGCCATACAATCTGTGTCACAAAATTACTTTCACCGAATATCTCATCACAAAGAATTCTCATATTTCTCTGCTCGCAATCATCGATACTAATAAATATCACCCCATCCTCGCTCAACAAATCCTTAGCCACCTTCAGACGTGGGTATATCATGTTGAGCCAGTCGGTATGAAAACGCCCGTTACTTTCAGAGTTGGTAACAAGGCGATTACCCTCTTCATCCTCCTGACCGCTATTGTGCATATACTCACCAGTCGACTGTGAGAAGTCATCATTATACACGAAATCGTTGCCAGTGTTATATGGCGGGTCGATATAAATCATCTTCACCTTGCCCAGATAGTTCTCGCGAAGGAGTTTCAGCACTTGAAGATTGTCACCCTCAATGTAGAGGTTCTGTGTGTTGTCGAAGTCCACACTCTCCTCACGGCAAGGGCGCAAGGTGTCAGTGGTAGGAGCATTCGCCAGACGGATAGCATTACGCTTGTCAGGCCATGTAAACTGATAGCGTTCCTCTGCACCCTCCACAATGTCTTTCGACAGTTCCTGCCTGAGTTGGTCAAAGTCAATCGCCACTTCCGGCTTTCCCTCATCGTTCAGCCGTTCCGTGAGGCAATTAGGAAACAGCTCCCCAATCTTCTTTATATTTTCGTCCACGATATTCGTGGTCTGCATGTTTAATTTGTCCATATTATTTGTTTTCTATTTTATCTGCTATATTATTCAAACTGTCTTTGATTTCATTAAGAGTATATGAATCCATGTCAGAGACAACACCAGCTATTGACTCAATAGGACTTGGAATTTGGAATGTTCCTAAGATATTGAAATCTCTGATAGTGAATTTTTCTTTGATGGGATATTTGTTGTTGTATTTACCATTGATAGTTATAGCTTTGCTATCGTATTCTTTGAGCCAATTGTTTATCTCATCTTTAGTCCGTTTTTCTTTCCAAGGAAGTTTAATGTTATATTCCATGATTGATGGGCTTATATAGAAATATCTTTTAGCTCCTCCTTTTAAGACAAAACTACTATCTTTTAAATCGACAAAAACCTTTTTGACGAAATCATATAGGTTGTTCTCTATTGGTAAACCACTAACATATACCTTAATATCGTATGCGGTTTCTTTACCTACATTTTCAACACATAGATAATACCCATGCATGTGCTTGATTATGGAAAAATCTATTCGTGCTCTATTATCTTCTATTCTTTGTTTACGCTCTTTATGCAACAAGTAGAAGCTAACCCCCAGGGACATGAAAGCAATAGCAGCCATGACAATATTAGATATTGCGCTAACTGCCTCCCAATTTACACAACATATTAGCATGCTCATTTTAGTTCCTCCTTTAACTTTATTATCTGTTGATGCAGTTCGTACTTCTTACGTGTCTGCTTCTCTGTACGACACTGTTTTTCCAATGATTCTAACTGTCGAAGCAACTTCTCTCGTTGCTCACGGTGGATAATCTGCTCCTCAATACTTTGTTCTGCCTGGGCATCCAAGCCACCGATGGTTGCAACGATGTTATTCCAGACATCATCAAGCGACAAGCCTTGCAGGGGGATAGCGGCTTCGTTTGTCGTCATCCATGACGATTGCTGTAGCCGGGTATGGAAGATGCAGAACTGTGTCTGCTCTTCATATTGCATGTCAAAAACCATCTTCTGCGGTATCAGCTTTTGAAGCATGAGGATATTTTTCGTGTCATAGTCCTTTCGCTTCAATGTCACCTGCAGCACATAAAAGCCTTCTATTTCTTTCCCTTTTGTTAAGGCTGGAACTGTTGCCGATGATACCCTTGCTACCAATGCCATACGACTGATGTCCGCATCGAAACGTTCACGCTCAGCCGCTTTGAGATTGAACTTCTCAAAGACAGCCTTCTTGTAGAGGGGCTTGTTTATGGAACATTGTGGCGGAAGGTTGTACATCGTAAATGAAAACTTTTTCCGTTTTAACGAGACAATATTACATCTTCACGACGGAAAATGACTTCATGACCTAATGCTATTACATGTACAAAACCTGGCTCAACACTAAGAACAGGTAGTATTGCACCCAATAGACCGTCAGTTTCTCTTTCACGGATTATTTTGACCTTATCACGCGGATTAATTGGTAAATTTACGTTCTTTTTGTCTTCAGAAGTTAATGTTAATTCTTTCATAATGAGTTTATCTTATTACAAGGAAACAAATCAGTTCAAAATCATCAAGCCCTGTGATGCGCTCCTCAAAGAGTTCGCCCACATAGCCATCAAGGAAGCTGTCAATGTCAGACTCTTCCTTCTTCGTTACAATAGACTCTATCGCCCTTCCAAGCAGTTCGGAGTATTTACCCATGCGCAGGCCGTCACGGGTCTCTTTGTTGAAGGCGCTACATAGCTTGACATCCGGCTTGGTCATGGGCTTGCAGAGCAGACGCATCTTGTCGAGCAAGTCTTTCGGGTGCAGATGGTCAACAAACACTTCGCCATCGTCCTTGATGTAGACCATATAGAACGGATGCAGCTGGTTCTTGTGGTCGATGTTCACGCCCGCCGTGCGGTTTTTCAAAACAAAGACTGTTCCGGCTGGTGCATGGTCTGTGGCATGTACAACGGCATGGAGGCCGAAGGGGGTATGCTCCACATCATGGTTGCTGTTGATGTACTCCAGCAAGTCCAGTCGGAACTCATTCAGTCCCAAGTCCATGATGCTGACACCTGTATTCATTTCCTCCAAATCAACAACATCTTCTTTCAGTCTCTCCAACTGCTGTTTGCGGTACTCCAAATCGTCTTTCTCTTCTGGCGAAAGAAGGTTGTCGTCGCCCGTTGCCGTCATCACCGTCACCTTCATTCGGCTCTCTACACGTCCCTTCAGGTTGATGTATTCATCCAGCGTCATGTCAGGCCAGTAGTTGACCAACTGAATCTGTGCATTCTTCGATCCGATACGGTCGATCCGTCCGAAACGCTGAATAATACGCACAGGATTCCAGTGAATGTCGTAGTTCAGCAGATAGTCACAATCCTGCAAGTTCTGTCCTTCGCTGATACAGTCGGTAGCTATCAGCACATCTATCTCGTCTTTCAGATGTGGATAGACGGCTTCACGTTCCTTCGATATGGGCGAGAAGAGAGTCAGCACTTTGTTGAAGTCAAGCTTCTCCTTCAGTTTGAGCGTGCTTCGTGCTTCCACATCGCCTGTCACCAGAGCCACGTTTAACCCATACTCTTTCTTGATTGGGTCTGCCAGACAGTTATACAGATATTCAGCGGTATCAGAGAATGCCGTAAAGACAAGTACTTTCTTGTTATTCCCGTTGATGGGATGGGCAAACTTATCCTTCAAGTCAGTTATAAGTTGTTGCAGCTTACTATCATGCTCAGGCGTGATGCTCTGGAGCATGAGAAGGAGCAGACGGATGATGTCAAGGTCATCTTTGATTTCCTTCTGCCAGGATATATAGTCCATATCCTCCAAGAGGATGCGGTTCTTCTTCTTACCGATAGTGAAATCCTGCTCATCTTCATCACCATCAACGCTTTCATAGTCATCAACCGACACACGTCTCTCGCCATTCTGGAAACTGGCGATGGCATCAAGCGTCTCCTGCATGTAGTCACGAATGCGAGTCAAGGTCAAGCGGAAAGAGTTGACCGATGACTCCAGACGCTTCAACAGCTGCATATTCATCAATCGCTGAATACCCTGTTCACGCTCTTCGATGCTCAGACGGTGGCCTGTGGTGCTTTCCTCTTCCTTGTACTTCCAGAGCTGGCTCGGAAGAATAAAGGCGGATGGCGCATAGATAGCCAGATGCAACATTTGCAGTTGCTCAAATATCTCATTATAGTTGATGGCCGTATCAAGGTCGGTCAGATGTGGATTCCTGGATATGGGCTTCATCCGTTCAGGGAACGTGCCAATATCTGCGGTGTCATAATACTGCTGAATGTGTTTTCGGCTTCGGGCGATGGTGACAGCATCAAGCAGACGGAAGAAATCGAAGTCGAGCATCCTCAGAAGTCTTTCTGTGGTACGCTCTTCTGGTGGAAGGTCTGCCCAGATGTTATAAGAGCCTTGTGCCTGACGGAAGATGTCATCAATACCTCGGTTGGTAGGCAGTAACTTGTCAAAGGCTTCCGATTCCCCCTCGTATGCCAGTTGGAGCTGGTTCTTTAGGTCATTGAAACGATTGTTGACAGGTGTGGCTGAGAGCATCAGCACTTTAGTCTTCACTCCAGAGCGGATGACCTTGTTCATCAGACGGAGATAGCGATTTTCACGGGGATTCTCGCCGTTCTCATCCGTACTGACCTTACCGCCATTACGGAAGTTGTGACTCTCGTCGATAACCACAAGGTCGTAGTTGCCCCAATTTACTCGCTCTAAATCGAGGTCGTTACTGCGGCCATGTTCACGCGAGAGGTCGGTGTGGTAGAGTATATCGTAATTCAGTCGGTCTTTTGCCAACGGATTGTTGACGTAGTTCTGCCGATAGGTATTCCAATTCTCAAAGAGTTTTTTAGGACAGAGCACTAAGACTGTTCGGTTACGGCTCTCAAAATACTTGATGACCGACAGGGCGGTGAAGGTCTTTCCTAAACCTACGCTATCTGCAAGAATACAGCCATTATACTTCTCCAATTTGTTGATAACTGCCAGGGCTGCGTCACGCTGAAAGTTGTAGAGCTTTTCCCAGATGGCAGAATTCTTGAACCCTGTAGCCTCTTTTGGCAGTTCATCTTCGCTGATGTCTTCCAAAAACTCATTGAATATGTTGTAGAGTGCCACGAAGTAAAGAAACTCTGGGGCATTCTCCTTATAAGCATTGCTGATGCTGTCTATGACCTCTTCAGTAACCACCTGTAGGCGGCCACTGTCATTCCATATCTGATTGAAAAGGTCTATATATGCTTTTGAGAAAGGAGCTTCGGCCTTCTGAATCATCGTATAGGCAGCGTTGCCTTTCTCACAACCGAGGTCAACCGTCGTAAAGCCATTGATGGGTGAATAGCTGATGTCATCAAGGTTGATGAAACCCATCATCTGCTCGTTGGTCTTGTTTGACTTGAAACAAGCCTTTTCCCTTATCCATTCAGCGCATTCACGTGCAATAGCCTTTTGGGTCAGTTCGTTGCGAAGCTTCACTTCAAACTCAGAGCCATAAAGTGTACGCTCACGGTCTAACCGTGGAATGTAGAACTCACGCTGTTGCTTTGGAGTCTTCTCTGTTGTAAACGTCGGCGAGGTGAAAATGAAACGGAGTTCCTTAATGTCCTTCAGAGCCTCCTTCAACTCCTGAAAGGCATAGATGGAGAAGCAGGATGCCGCTATGGATAGTCGGCTTCCGGCTTTCATTTGCGCTACGATGTCATCCCGTAGTGTCTTGTTGATGTTGTTAATTAACTCCATCTATCTAAAGCAGAACCCCCAAGCAGTGTCTCGACAGGCGACCAAACCTTTGCATACACTGCGAGGGGGATTCCATATATCGTTTGCCTATTGGCTGTCTGGGTCATTTGTCGAAATGCGAACATGATTGTTTGTCATGCGCACATTGCATGGGCGCAAAGATACAAAAAATAATCCGAAAAACGGGCTTTCCCTTTATTAAATAAGGTGAAGAAGGCGTTTTTATGTCATTTTGGTATCTAAACGCCACTTTTAGCTTACTTTTCCCTACCTTTTTGAATCCAAATCGTGTCAAAGATTATATGTCTGGCGACACATAAACCTTGGTACGATTGGGAAATGTTATCAGCAAAACTTCTTCTTAACTCGCTGTATGGTGCTGATGCCCTTTCCCGTCAGTTTTGCTACATCCCTAATGGCGTATCCCTTCTTCAAAAGAGAAATGGCTTCCTTATATTCTTCTCTCTTTTGGTCGTCAGATTTTACAGAGCCTGGCTTGCGTCCCAGCTTGCCACCCTTAGCTATGTACTGCTTTCGCCCTGACTGCAAACGGAAGGTGATGTTGTCACGTTCCAGTTGCGCACAGGTCGAGAGCGTTGCCAACATGACTGGAGCAAACAAAGATGGCTTACCGTCATCACCAATCAAGTTGAATTGTTCCTTTTGGATATAGAGGTTGATGCCACAGTCAAGCAGTTCCTTGACAGAGGCAAGCACCTCAAACGCATTACGACCCATCCTTGACAGCTCACTGACAAGAAGGGTGGAAATGCGGTGCTCCTTGCAATAGGCGATGGCTTCGCATAACACAGGACGCTCTTCATTCTTCTTCGCGCCAGAGATATGCTCCTCAAATACTTTTCGGACATCCATCTGCCTATACATACCATAGTCCGATAAGTCCTTGACCTGTCGTTCTGTGCTTTGTCGTTCCCCAGTACTGGAAACACGAGCGTATATTACTGCTGTCTTGTAACCCATTTTAATCAAAGATATTGTTGAACACCAAAAACGCCTGTATTCAGATAAGTCTACAGATTTATTTGAACACAAACATTTTTTGAACACACAGGCTATCCAAAGATACCTGCCATCAGGTTTACGGCATCTACTTTCTTTTCCATCACCACGTCGGCATAAATCTCCGTTGTGTGGATATTTGTATGCCCTAACATCTTACTTGTCGTGTAGATGTCGCCTCCAGCAGTCAATGTCATTGTGGCGAAGGTGTGGCGGCTGCAATGGAAAGAGATTGTCTTGTCAATGTTGGCACGTTTTGCCATGTGCTTCAATGCCCTGTTTGCGCAACCGAGGGTTGGAGCATCGGCAAACACCTTGTCGTCCTGCAATGCTTCGTTCTTCTCCGGCAACCATTTTCTTGCCTGAATACCCAAAGGCACGATGACTGGGCGTTTCGTCTTTTGCATGGAAGGAACGTAAATGACTTCTCCTGCATCAGTCTTTTGAATGTCCCTCCAGCGTAATGCGGTCATGTCGCTGTGGCGTAATCCTGTAAAGCAGCAAAACAGGAAAGTTTGTTTTGTGATGGGACTGCCAGTTGGAACATCTGCCAGGGCCTTCAGCTCTTCAATAGTCAGATACTCCCTGAAGCTGGGTGTTTTCTTGAACTTTTCCTTTCCCTCCAGTTCATAGAAAGGATTCTTCTTCAACAACCCTTCTCTTACTGCATGGTTCAGCATTGTATTGAGGTTGGTCTGGGTCAACAACAAAGTCTTCTCAGACAACGCCATTGGCTCATCAGGCGACTTGGTGTTCTTATAGACATCCTTCAGGTAGGTAAGCAGATTCTTGTAGAATGACTTATCTACCTTGGCAAGAAGCATCCTCGGACGATGTATGTGCCGGAGATAGCTTTTGATGATGTTCACCGTTGAATGGACGTTCTTACAGTAGGAAGAGGACAGCTTCTTCACGTCCCTTATATACACCTCGTATTCGTCCATCCATTCAGAGAAGATACGTGAGGGTGGTGTGACATCATCAGTTGTCTCTGGCTCCTTCTCTATACCAAGAATACGCTCCGCTTTAATCTTCAAGGCATGGCTCAGAGTGTTTTCGTTTACTCTTCGGTCATTGTCATCCTTCTCTGGAATGAGGAAGAGGTTAAGTGACTCGTATGTTCGCTTTCCACCCTTCACGTAGAATTCCAGGTACAAAGACTTGTTGCCACTTGGCAGCTTTCGGTTACGCAGTTCAATCTTCATTTCCTTCTTGGTTTACGGGTTCTTCAACGTCAGAGGCGAAAAGGTTGTCAACGAGGTTGACAGTTTCCACCTTCTTCTTGTCTATGATTTTACTATATATCTGGGTTGTGGTCACGTTGGCATGACCAAGCAGCTTACTTGTTGTATAGAGGTCTGCTCCAAGGGTGAGCATCATTGTGGCGAAAGTGTGGCGGCTGCAATGGAACGAGATAGTCTTGTCGATATGGCCGTTCTTCACCCACTTCTTTATGTGGTAGTTGATGGTGGCAACACTTGTAGGCAGTTTGAAGATGGGTTCGTCGGGATTCTCCTTCTCTTCAAGAACTTTGAGAGCTTCACCTGACAACGGAACATTCAAGGGCTTCTGGGTCTTCTGCATAAAGACATGAACGTAGAGCGTTTTTCCGTCTGGCATCTTGTGTATCTTGTTCCAAGTCAGTGTACGTACGTCGCTAAGACGTAAGCCAGCGAAGCAGGAGAAGATAAACGCTTTCTTCACCTGTTCATTGGAACATGGCACGTCCATCAAGTTGCGTAGTTCCTCGATGGTCAGAAACTCACGTTCCTCTGGTGACGGCTGGAATTTTTCTCTCTTGTCGAGCATCTTCATGGGGTTCTGCTGTAATATGCCTTCACGGACAGCCTTATTCAAGGCTCCGTTTAGCACCGCCTGATGGTGGTGGGCGCATCCCTTGCTGATTGTGCGGTCTTTCTGTTTCTTGGCTACGCTGTTTTTTGCCGTTTCAAGAAAACGGAGGAAACCACGGCAGAAGTCCTGATCTATCTCGTTCATGCCGATATAGGACAGACCTTCTTGCTCCAGATACGCTTCTACCTTCTTCCGCATGTCTTGGCGACCTTTCAGGGTTGAAGGTTTGAAGCCCATACTGTCTTGCTCGTACTGTATAAGCCACTCTACGAGCGACATATTTGACCGCTTTATCTTTTCCCACTGCTTGATGCCACGGTCTTGCAGGGCGATAATGCGGTCAGACTTTATCTTCTCGGCAATACTCCTGGTTCTTGCATTGGCAGCTTTGGCATTGGGCAGACTCTCAGGAATGAGATACAGCCCAAGTGATTCATACTTGCGAGTACCCTTCACATAGATGTCAAGGTACAGGCTGATGTTGCCATCCGCTAATTTGCGTTCCCGAATGCGGATGGGCTCTTTTACCTTCAATGATTTTTTTGGTCTTGCCATTCTACTTTCTTGGTTTTGTTTAGACGGTTACAAAATGCTCTCGTTTTCGGGTGCAAAGATACGAATAAAATTTGAATCGCGTAACAAAACTGCAACAAAAAGTGTCGTAAAATAGCGGAACTTAGCAAAGTTTAATAATTATCGAATAATTCGCTAAAGTGTTTTAATTCAGTGGTTTTTGGTTACTTTTGTTATATATCTTTCGTTTTGTTTTCCGTTATCATTCCCTATACTTCGTCGGTTTCTACGTCCTGTTGCTGTTTGATATTGTGCTCTGCATACAGGTAGAGAACCTGACGGCCATCACCGCCAGTGAGCAGACGATGGCAGCCTATCTGCAAAACTCGTTCTTCTCGGCAGGCTATCTGATGGCAGCGAGCATCGTGGCGTTGAAATGCCTGAACCTCGTGCCCGACCTTGCGGCATGGATGATACCAGAGGGCGACACCGCCTTCTCAACCCGAAACTTCGGCGAGGGCGTGGCACAACAAGCCAAGATGACGGCTACGGGAACCATGGCGACCGTGATGAGATAACATGTGAGTGTGCGGTGAGTCACCGCACCTCCTATTGAAACAAATAAAAGTAACCATCAAGAAAAATGAAAGCAAAAAATGAAATTGAGCGTTGGCTCAAAGATGAGAAATTCATGGCGTTTGCCAACAAGCGTGCAAAGGAAGAGTTTTTCAATTCCGAAAACAACTACATCGACCCACAGTATGAGGAGATGGCAGAAGGCTTTGAGGATAACGACGAGTATGTAGTGCCTATGGTAGATTACCTGAGTTATCGCTTGCATCGTGCCAAAATCTACAGAAATCGACGGAGACGTGAACGTGACATCTGGTGGGTGTGGATCCAACTGAAATACGAAGGCATCTACGTAGAGGCTTGCATCAAGTATTACGCCAAACTGGTGGAAGAAGTTGAGAAGGACATATACACCATCCTGCACCGTGAATATGTGAGAATGAAGAGAAATCAGACCTCAAACAAGCAGTAACGTATGGTAATCAAGAACTTAGAAAACAAAATCAAGCTGGTGGGCATCATCTGCTCTGCGTTCCTCATGGGCTGCATCATCATCTCGGTGTCGAGCATCTGGACGGCGCGCTGCATGGTGACGGACGCGCAGCAAAAGGTGTATGTATTGGACGGCAACGTGCCCATACTGGTGAACCGCACCACGATGGAGGAAACGCTGGATGTGGAGGCAAAGAGCCATATCGAGATGTTCCACCATTACTTCTTTACGCTTGCTCCCGATGACAAGTACATCCGCTATTCGATGGAGAAGGCGATGTATTTGGTCGATGAAACTGGTTTGGCGCAGTACAATACGCTGAAGGAAAAGGGCTTTTACAACAATATCATGGGTACGAGTGCCGTGTTCAGCATCTTTTGCGACAGCATCAAGTTCAACAAGGAGAAGATGGAGTTCACCTACTACGGTAGGCAAAGGATAGAGCGAAGGAGCAATATTCTGATGCGTGAATTGGTGACGGCGGGACAGGTGAAGCGCGTGCCGAGGACGGAGAACAATCCTCATGGACTGCTCATCACGAACTGGAGAACCTTGCTCAACAAGGATATTGAGCAGAAGTCGAAGTCAAACTTCTAATATCCTAGCGGTATGAGTGTAAAAGGAATCAGACGGATGCTTGTGGGCGAGGATATGCCCGACAAGAACGACCCCAAGTACAAGAAGCGGTATGAGAAGGAGGTGGCGGCAGGGCGCAAGTTTGCCAAGACCGCGAGGATAGACCGTGCGGCGGCTAAGGTGCAAGGCTTTGCCAATGCCCACAAGACGCTGTTTCTCGTCATCGTCTTCGGCTTTGTCGCCACGTGCTTCGGCATCAACATCTACAGGATGGTGCGGTATTACGGTCATCGGACGGAGGCTGCAAGTGCCATCGAGCGGCAGGAAGGGCGCATGAAGCAGATGATGAATGCAGCCCATTGCATCACTCCTCCCGTGACGCATCGAACCAACGAGGAGAATCGAGACAAGTCAGTAACATCAAAATCAGACAGCGATGAGAATAACAGATAAGATAAACTTCCGTCAGCCGAAGTACATGCTGCCAGCCATCGTGTACATCCCGTTGATTGCCACAGGCTATTTTGTCTTTGACATGTTCAATACGGAGGTGGCGGAAACGCAGGACAAGAACCTGCAGACCACCGAGTTTCTGAACCCCAACCTGCCCGGAGCGCAGATTAAGAATGGTGACGGCATCGGTGGCAAGTATGAGAACATGGCGAAGTCGTATGGTCGCATAGCAGACTATTCGGCTGTTGATAACATTGAGCGTGACAACGAAGAAGAGAAAGAAGCGTATGAATCCAAGTACACAGAAGAAGACCTTGCGGAACTCGTCCGTCAGGCAGAAGAGAAGGACGATGCAGCCGAAGTGGCCGATGCCAAGGCGCGAGAAGCGGAAGCACTCGAAGCACTCAACAAGGCACTCGCCGAAGCGAGGCTGAGAGGACAGGCGGCAGTTGCCCCCGTGGCCCAGGATACCACACAGGCTGGGCCTCCCAAGGAGCAGATTGAGGTGAAAGGTCAGATTGCCGAGGACAGCAAGGCGGTGAAGGCACTGGACGAGGAGGACAAGGCACAGGAGGTGGTGAAGAAGGTGAAGGTGACTTCGGACTATTTCAACACCCTGACGCAGAACGAGCATGAGCCAAAGCTCATCAAGGCCATCATTGACGAGGACGTGAAGGCTACGGACGGGTCGAGGGTGCGGCTGAGACTGTTGGACGATATTGAGATTGGTGAGACCGTGGTGAAGAAAGGGTCGTACCTCTATGCCACCATGAGCGGTTTCGGTTCGCAGCGAGTGAAGGGTAGCATCAACTCCATCCTTGTGGATGACGAGCTGATAAAGGTTTCGCTTTCGCTTTATGACACGGACGGACTGGAGGGACTGTATGTCCCCGGCAGCCAGTTCCGTGAGACCACGAAAGATGTGGCGAGCGGTGCTATGCAGAGCAACATGAACATCGACCAGAGTGGAGCGAACAACAGTTTCTCGCAATGGGGAATGCAAGCCGTGACCAATGCCTACCAGAAGACAAGCAATGCCATCAGCAAGGCTATCAAGAAGAACAAAGTGAAGCTGAAGTATGGGACGTTTGTTTACCTTGTAAATGGGAAAGAGAAAAGGAAATAGACACTGCCCGACAACGGAATTGTCGGGAACGGTGGCTCATAGAGTATAAACATCAAAAAATCAACTAATATGAATTGTTTTCAGAAAATGAATGTCTGTGCATTGCTTTCGCTGAGCGTGCTTTCAGCCAAGGCGCAGACCACCTACATGGAGATGGAGCAGCTGACGGTCAACGACCAAGTGACCACCGTCATCACCGCCTCCGAACCCATCCGCTTTGTCGATATATCCACAGACAAGGTGGTGGGCGACCAACCCATCAACAACACCATCCGCCTGAAGCCGAAGGACAACGTGTATGCCGACGGTGAGGTGTTGGCGATAGTGACAATCGTGACGGAACGCTACCGCACGCAGTATGCACTGCTCTATACCACGAGGATGCAGGAGGCAGTAACCGATAAGGAAATAGAATGCTCGGAGCGCAATGCCTACAACAATCCCGCTGTAAGCCTGTCCACTGCCGACATGACCAAGTATGCACGTCAGATATGGTCATCGTCTGCCAAATACCGCAACGTGGCGACGAAGATGCACCGCATGGTAATGCGCCTGAACAACATCTACAGCGTGGGCGAATATTTCTTCATCGACTTCTCCGTGGAGAACAAGACCAACATCCGCTTCGACATCGACGAGATGCGCATCAAACTATCGGACAAGAAGCAGAGCAAGGCTACCAATGCGCAGATAGTGGAACTGACCCCATCTCTTGTGTTGGACGATGCGAAGACCTTCAAGTATGGCTATCGCAACGTGATTGTGGTGAAGAAGATGACCTTCCCCAACGACAAGGTGCTGACCATCGAGCTGTCGGAAAAACAGATAAGTGGACGCACCATCTCGCTCAGCATCGACTATGAGGATGTGCTGTCTGCCGATTCGTTTAACCATATACTGTTGGAGGAGGAATAATGAGAATTAGGAATGAGGAATTAGGAGTGAGGAATTGGCTTGTGCATACCTTACTCGTTGTCATCTGTTTTATGGCAAGCATGACTCCGGCAATGGCGCAGCAGAATAGCGACCGCATATCCTTGGGGTTCGGATGCCTGTATGAGCGAGGACTGGACGTGACGCTGTCCTACGAGTATGAGACGAAGTACCACAATGCGTGGGAGTATTTTGCAAACGGATATATCAAGTGGAACGAGTGCGCATCGTGCGGTCATGTCTGTCCTGAGAGTTTTTGGAACAACTACCGCAGTTATGGTTTCGGCTTTGCCTATAAGCCCTGTGTGGCAAGAGGACGCAACCACCATGGCAACATGCGCATAGGAGCATCGGCAGGTAGCGATACTGACAGGTTCTTGGGTGGCATCCACCTCGGCTATGAGCAAAACTATACACTCAGACACGGCTGGAAGCTCTTCTGGCAGGTGAAGACCGATGTGATGATCAAGGGTGAAGACCTGTTCAGAACGGGTATTGTCCTGGGTGTGAAACTTCCTGTAAAATGACTATGCGTATGAAGAAACTGTTTTCAATCTTGGCAGTTGCGGCAACGGTGTTGCTGACTGCCTGTGACGAGCATCAGGACTTTCCCGACACAGCCATGAAGGTCACCCATATCTTGACCACTGACGGCAAGGTGATGCCCTACGAAACCTACGAGCAATCGTGCAAGCAAGCCATTGCAGTGGTGTTCAACGTCAATCAGAGGGAAGAAATGGAGGGAAACGGATATGCCGTCTATCTGTGGGACATCGCTCCCGAAGCCTTTGCTGACAGTATCGGTGTGGAACAGGACACATCCTGTGACCTCACCGCCTACGACGGCAACAAGAACACTTTTGCCCTTTATGGCACGACCGATGTGAAGTCGCCTTTGGCTGAGCGTGTCTTCGACATGTGGCGTTACGGGCAAAGTGCCTATATCCCCAGTGTGGCACAGATGCGTCTGCTCTATCATGCCAAGGACATCATCAACCCATACATCCTGAAATGCGGCGGCACACCTATCCCCGATGAGGATGATGACTGTTGGTATTGGACTTCAACGGAGGTAGAAGGACAAGCGACCGCCAAGGCATGGCTTTACTCACTGGGAAGCGGTGCCATACAGGAGACTCCCAAGTGGCAGCCGCATAAGGCGAGACCCATCATCACGATTATGGATTAGCCCATATACAGACATCGAGTATCACCCGTATCATCATCAAAGTACAACAATTAAAAAAGAAAAAGCATGAAAAAGAATTTGTTTCTAATGTTGGGACTTGGAGCCATGCTCCTCACGTCCTGTGACCAAGACATCGTCAATGAGATTTACCTGCCCGGTGGCGGAGGTTCTGTGGTCGTGACCGACAGCACATCAACCAAGCAGCTTCAGGTATTCACCAATCTGGAGATGCTGCAACCTGCCGTTTCCACACGAGCCGTTGACAACCAGTGGGAACTCAATGATATGATTGGCATCTCTTCCACAGGGATGATCAACAATATGAAGTTCACCCGAAGCGGCGGCACGAATCAGTTTGTGTCAGCCAACAAGGTGTTTTTCACGGACACAGACACTCACACCTTCAATGCCTACTATCCCTATACGGCAAATCCTACCAACGACCTCATAGAGTTCCAAGTGCCGGAGGCAGCTGTACAGAGTGAGCAGAAGGTCAATGATTTTCTGTTTGCCAGTGGAGCGGCATCATACGCCAATCCGAGCCTTACATTGAACTTCACCCATCAGATGGTGCGTGTCATCATCAAGGTCTATACCTCACCAGAATACGGTTTCACCACCAATGATTTTGCAGGAAGCCTACTCACGTTCGTCGGTTATTTTGACAGCGGTACTTTCAACATCAAGACCGGAAAGGTAGAATGCAGTGACGAGTCGGTGACGACCTATTATTTCGGCGACCCACAAAGTGACCACATGGAATATACGCTTTATGTTCCTGCACAGGTTATGCCAGACATGACATTGCAACTCAGCAATGGGGAGAACTTCGTATTCCTCACAAACGACACGTGGAAAGCGGGTCATTCCTACAGCTATTCATTGAAGCCTGTACGCAACACCTTGGAGGTCATATCTGCAACTATTTCTCCGTGGACAGTAGAGTCTGAGAAGACCATCAACGGCTACGAATAAAACTCATAAGAGGATTGGAGGGTGTCCACCGTGGCATCCTTCATCTTTTCTCATTATCACCCAACATCATCGTAAAGTAAATGGAAGAAAGCAAAGAGTTACAGGGTTTTTACAAGATATTCAGGGCGGTGATTTATGTCTCCATCCTGATGGAGTTCTTCGCCTACGCACTGGAGCCGGAGCAGTTGGACTTCTTGGGCGGCGTAGTGACGGATATCCACACTCGCATCAAGCGGTGGATGATTTACCATGACGGCAACCTCGTGTATAGCAAGGTGGCTACGTTCCTGCTGATATGTATCACCTGTGTGGGAACGCGCAACAAGAAGCATCTGGAGTTTGACGCTCGCAGGCAGGTGCTCTATCCGCTGCTGTCGGGAGTGCTGCTGATTGTGCAGTCCGTATGGCTGTTCGGTCATTCGATAATGCCCTGTTTCTATACCCTCCGTTTGAACACTTGGCTCTATATGCTCACTTCCATCGTCGGTGTCGTATTGGTGCATATCGCCCTCGACAATATCTCTAAGTTCCTGAAGGAAGGGCTGCTGAAAGACCGCTTCAACTTCGAGAATGAGAGCTTTGAGCAATGCAGGGAGTTGCAGGAGAACAAGTACAGCGTGAACATCCCTATGCGCTATTATTACAAGGGCAAGTTCCGCAAGGGATGGGTGAACATCGTCAATCCGTTCCGTGGCACATGGGTTGTGGGTACTCCTGGTTCTGGTAAGACCTTCTCCATCATCGAGCCGTTTATCAGGCAGCACAGCGAGAAGGGCTTTGCCATGGTGGTGTACGACTATAAGTTTCCCACTCTCGCCACCAAACTCTACTATCATTACTTGAAGAACAAGAATGCCAAGGACAGCAAGATGCCCCATGGCATGAAGTTCAACATCATCAACTTTGTGGATGTGGAGTATTCGCGCCGTGTGAACCCCATCCAGTTGAAGTACATCAACAACCTTGCCGCAGCGAGCGAGACCGCCGAGACCCTGCTTGAATCCCTGCAAAAAGGCAAGAAGGAAGGCGGCGGTGGCAGCGACCAGTTCTTCCAGACCTCTGCCGTCAACTTCCTTGCCGCCTGCATCTATTTCTTCTGCAACTACGGCAAGGAGCCCTACGACAAGGACGGAAAGATGCTGATTGCCGAGCGGCGTGAAGACCCAAAGACGAAAAGGCTGATACCCACAGGACGGGTGTTCGACCATTCGGGCGCGGAGGTGCAGCCCGCTTATTGGTTGGGCAAGTACAGCGACATGCCACATATCCTATCGTTCCTCAATGAGAGTTATCAGACCATCTTCGAGGTACTTCAGACCGACAACGAGGTAGCCCCCTTGCTTGGCCCGTTCCAGACTGCCTTTGCCAACAAAGCCATGGAGCAGTTGGAAGGTATGATTGGCACGCTACGTGTCTATACCTCCCGTCTCGCCACCAAGGAATCTTACTGGATATTCCACAAGGACGGCGATGACTTCGACCTGAAGGTCAGTGACCCGAAGAATCCAAGTTATCTGCTCATTGCCAACGACCCCGAGATGGAGAGCATCATCGGTGCACTGAATGCCTTGATTCTCAACCGCCTTGTAACGAGGGTGAATACAGGACAGGGCAAGAACGTTCCTGTCAGCATCATCGTCGATGAGTTGCCGACCTTGTATTTCCACAAGATAGACCGACTGATAGGCACAGCCCGAAGCAACAAGGTGAGCGTGGCACTTGGCTTTCAGGAACTTCCGCAGTTGGAAGCCGATTATGGCAAGGTGGGTATGCAGAAAATCATCACCACCG
Source organism: Prevotella sp. P5-126 (assembly GCF_002251185.1). Taxonomy (NCBI): domain Bacteria; kingdom Pseudomonadati; phylum Bacteroidota; class Bacteroidia; order Bacteroidales; family Prevotellaceae; genus Prevotella; species Prevotella sp. P5-126. The sequence goes on along the minus strand of NZ_NPIZ01000106.1, from coordinate 3,641 downwards.
TGGGCAATGTGGTGAGCGGTTCGGCAAGAGCCAAGGAAACCCTCGAATGGCTGTCGAGTGACATCTTCGGTAAAGTAGTGCAACTCAAAAAGGGCGTGACCATCGACCGTGACAAGACCTCCATCAACCTCAATGAGAATATGGACAGCCTGGTGCCTGCAAGCAAAATCTCCGATATGCCCACAGGTTGGATATGTGGACAGACCGCCCGTGACTTCGTAGTCACCAAGACCGGGATGAACGGAAGCATGAACATCCAGGAGAGCGAGGAGTTCAAGACATCCAAGTTCTACTGCAAGACCGACTTCGATATGACGGAAATAAAGAAGGAGGAATCGGAGTATGTCCCTCTCCCTAAGTTCTATAAGTTCAAGTCGAAAGAAGAGCGAGAGCGCATCCTCTACAAGAACTTCGTTCAGGTTGGGGAGGACGTGAAAGCCATGATTAAAGAGATTCAGCAGTTCCGCACTATGATGTAGTGATATTGATTAGAGTGCGGTGAGACATCGCACCTCCTATATAAAATAATGTAATGAGAAGATACATCATCGTACTATTGAGCATGTTGGCCATCTGTAGCGTGCCCTGTCAAAGCCAAACCATTGACAGGGCACTGTTTGAACGGATGGTAGCCATTACCAAACACTTCGAGGGTTGGCACGACCCAAAGACCACACCGGGCTATGTGGGCTATGGTCACCAGCTACAGAAGGGAGAGCGTTTCCCGAAAACACTGACACGTCAGCGTGCAGATTTGCTGTTACGGACAGACCTCCTCCGGCACCTGCGCCTATATGCCCGTTATGGCAGGGATGCTTATCTGCTTGCCACCCTCTCGTACCAGATTGGACCAGCCAAGTTGTTAGGCAATGGACGATACCCGAAAGCGTCCCTGCTCACCCGATTGGAACGTGGCGACAGGGACATCCTGCCACTCTATCTGAGCTATTGCAAATGGAGGGGAAAAGCAGTGGCATCCATTAGGAAACGGAGGTGGGTGGAATATCAGCTGTTGTATGCCGAGCGGTGAGGCACCATCCCTCCTATACCTGTTTGTCTGTCACTTATATTATATATAAAGGTAATAATTGCAATTTCAATGTTAAAGTCAGAGCATTATGGCATCCATCAAATTAAAGTTCAGAACATCATCTGTTCAAGAGAAAGAGGGTCGCCTGTATTATCAGGTGATACACAATCGTGTGGCACGTCAGATCCATACAGAGTACAGAATCTATTCCTCAGAGTGGGATGCGGACCATTCAAACATCATTTTGCCAACTTCCGTCACTCCACAACGTCAAGCCTATCTTCTTTCCTTGAAAGATACATTGGATGCTGACAGGAAGAAACTGCTGTTGGTCATTGCACGGTTGGACAAGGAAGGGCAGTCATATACAGCAGACACCGTCGTTGACAACTTCCATGAGGGAAAAGAATTACATGGCATTATCGGCTATACGCTGGAGTTGAACGAAAAACTGAGACGCATCGGCAAGAAGCGGATGGTAGCAAGGTACAAAACCACCCTCAACAGCCTCCAGCGTTACCTGAAAGGAGGCGATGTGCCATTGGAGGAAGTCGATGGGACAACGATACAAGGCTATGAACAGTGGCTGAAAGACAGCGGACTGTGCCGCAACACCACCTCTTTCTACATCCGCAACCTGCGCACCATCTACAATCATGCCGTAGATGACGGACTGGTCATCTCTTCCTCACCGTTCAAGCATGTATATACCGGCATCGACAAGACCGTCAAGCGGGCACTCCCCTTGGAAATCATCAAGCAACTGAAAGAGCTGGACTTGAGTCTGAACCCCCGTTTGGAGCTTGCAAGGGATATGTTCCTGTTCAGTTTCTATACCCGTGGGATGTCGTTCATCGATATGGCACAACTTACACCAAGCAATCTGCATGGCAGTACGCTCATTTACCGCCGTCAGAAGACCTCACAACAGTTGCACATCAAATGGGAACCTGCCATGCAGGAGATAGTGGCGAAGTACAAAACAGATGATTCTCCCTACCTGCTCCCTATAGCAAAAGGAGAGGGAGCCATATTCTGGAGACAGTACAAGAATGCCTATAGCCGTATCACCAAGCAGTTGAAGAAAATCGGAGAAATGATAGGCCTGTCCGTCCCCCTGACCCCCTACGTAGCCCGCCACTCCTGGGCAAGCATAGCCAAGAGCAAGAACGTGCCCGTATCTACTATCAGCGAGGCATTGGGGCATGACTCCGAGAAAACCACACAGATATACCTCTCCTCATTGGACACCTCTGTCGTTGACAACGCCAACAATCTCATCATCAATTCTCTTTAGGAGGTGCAGCGTCTCACTGCACCTTTATTTCAATATTTATAACTATTGTATTGCGGTGTGATACCGCAACTATAATAAAAAAGTCGGGGATTGTTGAGCAAAAAGGTGTTTCTCTCTTTAAGAGAAACTCTTCGGGATGCAAAAATATGAAAATAACTCCAATTCACCAAATTATATAGCGACTTTTTTACAAAAATGCTAAAATTTGTTGATTTCCGTCAAGCAATTGTTGAGCAAATATGTCTTTTACGATAAAATGATACCTCAATATCAACTGTTTAGCAAAACGATATTTCTCTTAAAGAGAGAAACATCTTTTGCATACCTTTTCCGACCGAATTTTTATGTCGTAAAGAGGGGCTTTGCAGGGGGTGGACTCAGAAAGATGAGAATAGATGACTATTGTAGTTGAAACACATAGAAAGTTGCTGATATACAGACCGATACGCATATCGGGATGAACCATGAGTACGTTCTTTTCTCAAAAAACACATGTCAAAACAGTATGGTGAATGTATTGGACAAGGATAAGATACTGTGGTATGTCATGCGGGCCTACAAGAACGAGAATACTGCCGAAGATCGGCTCTCTAATGAAACGTATGGCTTAGAGTATTTCATACCCAAGCAGAAAGTCCTTCGCACTGTCAAGGGCAAGAAAGTCTTTTTCATGGTACCCGTCATCCATAGTCTGGTGTTTGTGCATGCAAGTCATCAGAAGATTGTTGATTTCAAACACAATTATTATTACGACCTACAGTTTGTCACATGGAAAAGTGGCGGAGAACTTGTCTATCTGACTGTACCTGATGAAGACATGACCAACTTCATCAAGGTGTGCAAGCAGGCAGATGAAGAGGTACACTTCTACAAAATCAGCGAAATCAACAAGGAAAAAGATAAAATCAACATTGAAAAAGGTAAAAGAGTAAGGGTACATGGCGGACCGTTCGACCAGGTGGAGGGCTACTTCATAAAAGTGGCAAAAAAGAGAGGTCGGCAGCTTGTCGTCATTATTCCCGACCTACTGGCGGTTTCAGCTGAGGTGAAGCCGGAATATATTCAAATCATAGACTGAGATTATGGAAACACGAATTACCCCCCCCCGAATTGATTGATACAGAGGGATTAGTACAGGACAGACCGACACAAACGGCCTATTAAAGTTAGATAGAGAATGAGTTTAACCTAAAATCCGCAACTATCATCCAATACACGATTAAGGGTAGATTTATGAGTCGTTAGTAGCAGCTTTCAGTAAAAAGCAACAGCACAACATCAATATGTAGCCACCATCCCCTTACCCCACGATGC
>NZ_NPIZ01000105.1:0-489 GCF_002251185.1 Prevotella sp. P5-126 | reverse complement strand
GCTTAAAGCCATGGCACCAACCCATTGTTCCTTTTCCGTCAGTGGCAATTCCCTTGAATACCTTATTGGCATATCTCCTGAGATTATGGCATACGGGTATGATCGTGGAATCAACGAATGTTATGCCAGTACATCTTCCGAAAGCCCCCAGATTAAGGAAGAACATGAGCTGGAAGAACACGCGGCTTTCCAACTCCACAAAGCGGTTGTACGACACAGCTTTCGGAAAATAAGACTTCATCGTACCCTTAATAAAGAACAGGTAGTAGTGCTTGAAATTGCGGAATGTACCGAAATGGAAATACAACAGAATCGTCATGATTTCACTGTCGGACAACGATGCTGCACGCCGTCTACGCTTCACTCCGCTATTGTCTTCCAGCAAATTTCCTGCATTTTCTGCATCAAAATGTTTGCAAAACTCGTCTATAATACAAAATAATTCTGTAACTTTGCAATCGGTAGTCATATTAAATATTTTTGTAACTA